>DVFI01000086.1 GCA_018713305.1 Candidatus Avichristensenella intestinipullorum | reverse complement strand
TTGCATTTGGAGGGCTTCGGCCCTCCAAGCCTCCCCAAAGGGGTTTGTCGCTGCGGATGGCACAGGAAGGGGCTTGCCGCCCCTTCCTGCATCCCCGCAGAAGTGTGTTCCATTTGTCGATACGCTGCGGCCTCCCCGGCGCTCATGCCCGCGACAGCCCGGCGGCGCCGATTCCCGCAGCCCGCCG
Source organism: Candidatus Avichristensenella intestinipullorum (assembly GCA_018713305.1). Lineage (GTDB taxonomy): Bacteria > Bacillota > Clostridia > Christensenellales > Aristaeellaceae > Avichristensenella > Avichristensenella intestinipullorum. Next base: position 28,592 of record DVFI01000086.1, on the reverse strand, counting down.
TCCGCGCATCCCGCGGGCCGGTCCGGGCCCGCCCTGTTCCGGCCGCGGGGCGATTATGGGGCATACCGGTAAGGGCGGACAGGCGGTTGATTGTCCCCGTGCGTTCCGATGATTTTTTCCATCCAAATCATATCGTACCAGCGTCGGAATTTGTATCCGCAGCTGTGGAACTCGCCGATTTTCGTAAAGCCCAGATGCGCGTGAAACTCGGCGCTGTTTTTGCTTACATACTCGTCCTCCGTCCGGGGATAGGCGATGCATGCATAAAGATTTAACAGGCCCATTTCCTTCAGCCTCGTTTCCAGCGCCTCATACAGCTTCTTCCCCAGGCCGCATTTTCGCGCGCTGTTGTCCAGATAGACGGTCGTTTCGCAGGACCAGTCATAGGCGGACCGTCCCACGAACGCCCCGGCATACGCATAGCCCTGGACGCGGCCGTCTTTTTCTATGACAAGGTAAGGATAGCGCTTTTTGGTATGCTGCATGCGCGCCAGAAATTCCCGGGCGGAAGGAACCTCGCATTCGAACGTAATGGCGGTGTGTTTCACATAATAGGCGTAGATTTCCAAAAGGCGCGGGACATCTTCCGGCCTGGCGTCCCGAATCGTGATTCCGCTGGTTTCCAAGCGCATCCTCATCTTTCTTTTTTCTGTCTCATAGCCGTCCGGGAAACCGTTTGTCCCGCTGCGGCGCTTCGCATGGCAGGATTATCGGGGCTTGCAGCTGCTGTTGCGCAGAACCAGCGTGCTCAGGTATTCTACCCGCGTGACCTTCTCGGGCTGCCTGCACCCTGTTTGCTGTCGCTGCATCTGCTTGGCCAGCAATTCCATGGCGCTGTTGCCCACCTCGATGGGATGGCGGTCCACCGTGGTCAGGGAAACCCCCGCCAGGCTGGAGGCAAACAGGTTGTCGCATGCGCACACGCTGTATTCTTTCGGGATTTTGTGCCCGTCGGCTGCCAGGGCGTCCATGACGCCATACGCCACATAATCCGATATGCAGATAAACGCCGTAATCGACTCGTCTTGCAGCGCCTCAAGGGCAATGTCAAACCCCAGCGCGCGCGTTTCGAGAAAGGACCCGGGGCACAGGGTATCGGGCGCGGAGCGGGAAATCACCGTCAGGCGCGCGTCGGGCACCAGGCGAAACCGCCCCTGCACGCCCACAAGCCGCTGGCTGAAGGGAATGCCCTGCCATTGCCGGTTGATTTCTGCGAATACCACATGGCGATGGCCCAGCTGCAGCAGATGGTCGGCAACGAGCTCGCCGACCCGGACATCGTCGGTAATCACGGTATCCAGGGGAATGTCCGAACGCTTGTTGTTGATGATGACGGTGGGAACGGTTCTGTCCAGCGCCACGGCTGCCTCCACATTGATGGGGGGCGCCGTGAAGATGACGCCGCAAACGCCCATCCGGCCCAGGGAATGCATCAGCCGCAGCTCCCGTTCGCCGTTGCGGTGGGTTTCCAGCAGGCAGGTGTCATAGCCGAGCTGATGGGCCTGCTGCGTGACCGCCTGCGTGATGAACGTATAGTAGCTGCCGGTAATCAGGGGCAGAAACACCGCGATGGTGGGCCGGTCAAAGACGGCCGAAGCGTTCTGCCGCTGGTATCCCAGCGATTCCGCCACCGCGAGCACGCGCGCGCGGGTTTCCTCCGAGAACGCCGCTCCGGGCCGCTGACGGAGAATCATGGATACGGTTGCGATCGACACCCCCGCCTCACGCGCGATATCCTGAATGGTCGGTCGTTTGTTTTGCATCGCGGTTGCCCCCTCTCCAACCTGCCTGTGTTTGACACTATTCTACACGGATTCCGCTTTCCCTGCAGGATTGTGAATTAAAACTTTAATTTCCGCCCCTGAATTAAAACAGTAAAAAGAAATAAAGCGATTGCGATATTTTGTGTTGACATATGGCAAAAAAATGTCTATACTAAAGCACAAGACAAGACGACGGACGAAAACGGGAATTAAAATTTTAATCAAATCACTACGCAATCACGCCGTATGAGGCGTTAATACATTATAAGGAGATGTGGGTATGAAGAAACTGCTTTCCCTGACCCTGGCCATGCTGATGCTGCTCTCGGGCGTAGCGCTGGCCGAATTCGATGCGACCATTCCGACCGACCAGACCACGGAGGTTGTCTTCTGGCATTCCTTCACGGGCGAAGACGAGACGAAGCTCCTGGAGCAGATTGCCGCGTTTGAGGAGGCCTATCCTTACATCGCGGTAGAACCCCAGTACATCGGCGGCTATAACGAAATCCATACGGAACTGGCCAGCGCCAATGTCGCGGAGGTGGGCGTGCCGGCTCTGTGCGTTATCAATGTGCCGCGCCTGACCAGCTATGCCGAGGACAACGTCGTGGAAGACCTCAATCCCTACATCGAGGCGTTTGCCGACGAAATCAATTTTGATGATTTCTATGAGGGCATGACCTCCGCCATGAACAACAACGGCATGCAGACGGCCCTGCCCTTCGGACAGAGCGGCCAGATTTTCTACTACAACAAGACGCTGCTCAACGAGCTGGGGCTGACCTTCCCGGAGCGGCTGGAGGATATGGACGCGTTCCTGAAGGCCGTGACGGAAGCCACCGGGAAGCCGGCGCTGGAAGTGCACGGAACGGACAACGCATACTTCTACTGCATGTTCTGCAACCTGGGCGCCTATATGATTGACGAGGAAACCAATACGACGGGCCTGGCGTCCGAGACGGCGCTGGAGCTGATTCAGCGCATCCGCGGCTGGGTGGACGCGGGATACGTCAAATGGGTTGATACCGATGTCGGAAACACGCTGATGCTGGATTTCACCTCCGGTGCGACGGCGTCCGTGCTGTATACGTCCTCCCTGTACGGCAGCTATAAGGCAAAGGCGGAAGCCGGAGAGAACGGAACCCCCTTTGAGGTCGGTATTGCCAACCAGCCGATGGGCATTACGAACTACCAGTTTGTTGCCGGCGCGACGCTGATTATCCCCAGCTGCGATTGCAACACGCAGGCGCAGAAAAACGCCGCGTTCCTGCTGGCTTCCTATTTGACCGCTCCGGCGCAGCAGATTGACTGGGCGACCACCTCGTCCTACTATGTGACCCGCAAGTCCGCCTCGACGGATCCGGCCTACGCGGAAGCCTATGCGGCCCTGCTGGAGGAGCTGCCCGAGACGGCCGTGATCGACCTGGAAGTGTATGTCACCAAGACCAAGCACCCGCTGTTTGACCGGTGCGGCGACATCTTTGAAAACTACATGTCCGAGATTATGAACAACGGCATGGATCCCCAGGAGGGCTGGGAGATGATGTGCGAGGAAATTAACGACACGCTCGCCGACATCTGAGGCAACGGTTCGTGCGCCTGAACGGGGATGAGCGTACCGTCCCCGTTCGGGCCGTTGAAGCACGGCGTGTTTCCACGGAAGCGGCCGACCGCCCAACCATGTGCGCGTGTTTCAGGCGGCGGCCGGTCCGGGAAGGCACGCTTCTTTTGCAAGTACGAGCGCTTGCGCTCGCCCCATGCGCAAAACGGACGTATCTATGCGTTCGTTTTGACCGCAGAGGGCTTCCGGCGGGAGTTTGTCAACGGTCTGAGCGGGGATAAGCTTGCCCTCCCCGTGATTCGTAAGGAAGTGAGCATATGGCAGGAAGAGGGAAGGGGCGCACTGTCGTCATCAACAACCGTGAGGTGCATCTGCGCCCGGAGAAGTATTACTGGTCCGACTTTTTTATGGCGTTGCCAGCGGTATTGCTGCTGATTCTGATTACCTATTATCCGGTGGCGGAGCTTATCAGAATCAGCTTTACGGACTGGCGTCTGACAAGCCGCACCTATGAATACGTGGGGCTGAAAAACTGGATTTGGCTGTTTACTTCCAAGACGTCCACGAAGTATCTGCTCAATTCCGCTCAGGTTACGTTTGTCTACACCTTTTTCAACATCGCCATCGACCTGGGCATCGGCCTGCTGCTGGCGCATCTGTTCAATCGCATGACCAAGCCGTATGCGGCGATGCGCGCGCTGATTTTTATGCCGCGCTATATCGCCATGTCCACCTGCGGCATCATCTTTTTGTGGATGTTCAATACGGATTACGGCGTTATCAACCGCATGCTGGAATGGGTAGGCGTTACGGAGCACATCAACTGGCTGGGAGAAGGAAACCTCGCGCTGACATCCATCCTGATTCTGACGGGCTGGCATGGCGTCGGCTACTGCATGATGATTTATCTTTCGGCGCTGCTGGGCATCTCCAGGGACTACTATGAAGCCTCCTCGCTGGACGGCGCCACGGGCTGGCAGCAGTTTCGCTTCATCACCATGCCCTTGCTGTCGCCCACGTCGCTCTTCCTGTTTATCACCACGTTTATCAGCTCCATGAAAGTCTATCAGTCCGTGGACGTCATGACCGGCGGCGGCCCCCGGCAGCAGACGGAGGTCATGGTCTACTATATCTACCGCCTCGCCTTTGACGACAACCGCATTGACCGCGCCAGCGTCGTCGCCCTGCTGTTCTTCGTCGTGCTGCTGATTATCACGGCTTCCACCATCCGTATCACCAACAAAAACGTCCACTATGAATCCTGAGGAGGGAAGAAGGATGGTTTACAAACAACAGCACAACGTTGCCCGGCGGGTAGGGCAGGCTATCCGTTTTCTCCTCGCGCTGACGATTACCGCCATAATGATTTTCCCGCTCTTTTGGATGCTCTCCACTTCGCTGAAAACGGAAGCGGAAGTCATGGGCAGCCAGCTGGTCTTCTGGCCGGAGAAAATGCGGTTTGAGAACTTCACATATGTCATTGAAAAGGTGCCGTTTTTCCGGTACATGCTCAATACCGCGGTGGTGACCGCCATGCAGATGGCAAGCGAGCTGCTGCTGGGCATCATGGCCGCCTACGCGTTTTCCAAGGGCAAGTTTCACGGAAAGCATCTGCTCTTCCTGCTGGTGCTCGGCGCCATGATGATTCCGCTGCAGGTGACTTTTATTCCGCTTTACGTCATGGTCGCCCAAGCCGGGATGATGAGCACCTATTGGGGTGTCTGGATTGCCGGCTGCGTATCCTCCTACACGATTTTCCTGCTGCGTCAGGCGTTTATGACGGTTGACAACAGCTATCTGGAGGCCGCGCATGTGGACGGCATGGGCAAGTTTGCCACGCTGTTTCGCATCATGGTTCCCATGTGCAAGCCGACGGTGATTACCGTGGCGCTTACGGCGTTTATGGGCGGCTGGAACAACTATTTCTGGCCCAAGGTTATCGTCAAGGAACAGAACATGTATCTGCTCACGGTGGGCATCCAGAAGCTGCGCACCTCTTACGGCGGCGAAGTGACCAACAACTATCACCAGATCATGGCAGGCGTGCTGCTCTCGGTGATTCCGGTGTTCATCGTCTTCGCGCTGTTCCAGCGGCATATGCTCAGCGGGTTTACAAAGGCGGCAATGAAGTGACATGCAGGAGATAAAGCTGTTTTTGACGGACTTGGACGGCACGCTGCTGCAAGACGATCATGCCACCGTCAGCGACCGCACCCGACGCGCCCTGTCCGCCCTGAAAAGGCAGGGGGTATGCCTGTGCGCCTGCACGGGCAGGGTCCGCTGCGTGCTGCCCCCCGCTGTGGAAGAGCTCGGGTTTGACTATGCCATTACAAGCAACGGCGCGGCCTGCGACGATTTGCGCACGGGAAAGCGCGTTTTTGCGGCCTACATGCCTGCCGAGCGCGCGCGCGCCGCTTGGGAGTATCTGGCGCCTACCGGGTGCCTGACGGAATGGTACGTGCAGGGCGATATCCTCATGGACAGCGCCAACCATGCCGAATGGCCGGGAAGGCTGAAAGCGCCCTGGCACCGGAAGTATCTGGGCGCGGGCAACGGGATTGTCGTGGACAATATCCATGATTTTTTCCGCCGCGGCGCGCCGGGCCTGGAAAAAATCAGCATCTTTGACTGCCCGGCCGACATCGGCAGCCGCGCCATCGAACCGATGCTTGCGACGGGGAAGTATGAGATTTCCACGTCGCTGGGCATCAACTTTGAGATTACGGATATCTCGGCCAATAAAGGCAACGCGCTGGAAAAGCTGTGCGCGCATTTGCGGATTTCTCCGGAGCAGGCCATCGCCTTCGGCGACGGCAGCAATGACGTGACGCTTCTGACGGCGGCAGGCATTGGCGTCGCCATGGATAACGCAACGCTCCTGGTCAAGCGCCGGGCCGCGGCGGTAACGGATGCCAACATGCAGGATGGCGTTGCCCGGTATCTGGAAACGCATGTGCTGGCATAGCGCCTGCGCAGCTTCATCCATCGCACGCCGCTCGGCCATGGCCGGGGCGGATTCACGGCCGGGCCGCAAAGCGCCCGGCCTGTTTTGATGCCTGCCGGGCGCGCCCCTGCCGCGCGCGCTTCGGCGGGAGGAGAAAGGCAGTGGAGAAGGGCAAAAGAAAAGCACCCCGCTGATAGCAGCAAGGGGTGCAAATCATGGGCATTTCCCATGCCATGGTGCGCCATCAGGGACTCGAACCCGGGACACCCTGATTAAGAGTCAGGTGCTCTACCAACTGAGCTAATGGCGCATAGAATGTCAACGCATATTATAATACTGCAAAAGGGGAGCAATGTCAACCCCAAATTTCACGTTATGCCGTTTTTCTTGCCCATTTGGGAAGGGGACGGAAGGGGAGCCGACGGGCAAGACAGCAGCTTGGCCGCGGAGGGAGCGGCATGCTGCATTTCCAGCGTCAGCGTGATATCGGGCGCGGTCTGCAGCAGGCGCGCAATGACGGCTTCCATATCCATGCCGCCTTCGTCCAGCCCGCCGTGCGCATCGCGGTCGCCGTGGTTATTGCTCAGATGCGCGTGACAGAGCCAGGGCGCCAGGGCCGCCATCCATGCGTCCGGAGACAGGGAGGAGTATACATAAGCGTGGCCTACGTCCAGACACGCGCGCAGCCGCGGGTCATCCACGCGGGCAAGGACTTCGGCAATCAGCGAGGGGTCGTCTTCCAGCACGTTTTCCAGCAGAATGGTGCATGCATCCGGCATGTCGGAGAGAAATTCCCGCCAGAAGTCCGCCGAACGGGCAATAAACCAGACCGGGTCATAGACATGGGGCAGATAGCCGGCGTGCGCGACCAGGCGGCGGATGCCGTATCCGAAGGCCAGAGAAGCGGCCTGGCGCAAGCGGGACATGGCGAGCGCGCGGGCGAGCGGGTCAATGGCGGCGGGGTATAGCTCGGCAAAGGGAAGATGGAGGATGTGGCGATGGGTACAGGCGAGATGCGCGCGGGCGACGGCGTCCCAATGCGCGAAAGCCTTGCCGTCCATATTGGAGGCCATGCAGAACTCGTCCAGCTCCAGGCCGAGGCCCAAATCGCGCGCAAGCGCCGCGGCGTTTGCATCGATGGTGGCGATATACAGTCTATTTGCATCCATGCGCATCCCTCCGCAGACCGGTTTGCCTGATTATAGCACATGCGGCCGGGAGCGGCAAACGGGCCGGAAACGCGCCGCGCAGAATACCAAGGCGATGAGAACAGCTATCATAGCCTATTGATTTTTCTTTTCCTCTCCGCTATAATGGAAAAAAATACTTGGAAGGAGGCCGATGCTATGAAGCTGATCATCGCCATCGTACAGGACGAAGATGCTTCCCGCCTGGTAAGCAGTCTGATGAACGAGGGGTACAGCGTAACCAAACTGGCCACGACAGGCGGCTTCCTGCGCGCGGGGAACACGACGCTGTTGCTGGGCGTGGAGGACGATAGGTTCCAGGGCGCGCTCAATGTCATCGAGCGCATCTGCAAGAGCCGCAAGCAGATTGCCACTTCGCCATCGCCGGTGGCCGGTACGTCAGGCGTTTACGTGCCGTATCCGATTGAAGTGATGGTGGGCGGTGCAACCGTGTTTGTGATGAACGTGGAGCAGTTTGTCAAGTTCTGAACAGACAATGCGTTTAGAGGATTTTGTCAAGCGAGGCGCGGCGGTGGCGGGTCTGTGCAGGGCCTTTGCATCCGGCGCGCCTCCCCATGCTACGCTGCTGGTCGGTCCGGCAGGGGTCGGAAAGCGCACGCTGGCTTCCGTGTGCTGCCAGAGCCTGTTTTGCGTGGAGGTCGTGGGAAAACCCTGCGGCCTATGTCCGCCGTGCAGGCGGTATCTGTCCGGCAGCCATCCGGACGCATGGCGTATTCCGGAGAAAAAAAGCATCGGCGTGGAGGAAATACGGGCGCTGATTGCGGCGTTGGCGGAAGCGCCCTATGAGGGAGGATGGCGGACCGTCCTTATCGAATGCGCCGGCGCGATGACGCCGCAGGCGCAGAACTGCCTGCTCAAGACCCTGGAAGAACCGCCCCCGCGCACGGCGTTTCTGCTGACAGCGGGAAGCGCGTCGCAGGTGCTGGCGACCGTGCAATCGCGCTGTCGCGTGGTGCCGCTGCCGCCGTGTACCGAAGAGGAGGTGGCGGGCTTTCTGCAAAGCCGCGGCGTGGAGGCGGACAGGGCGCGCCAGGTGGCGGCGTTGGCAAACGGCAGCCTGGGGGACGCGCTGCGCCTGCAGGCGGATGAAGCTTTTTGGACGCTTCGGGAAAAGATACGCCAGGCCATGGCCGGACTGTCGGCCAAGGCGCAGGTGCCGGAGACGCTTGCCGCGCTGCAGGAATACAAGGGCGACGCGCTGCGCGTATGCGGGGTGTTGGAGGGCGGCCTGCGCGACGCCATGGCTGCGGCGGCAAAGGGAGAAAGCCGGCCTGCGGCGGACGGCTGGGACCGCGCGCTGTATGCAATGGACGCGCGGCGGCTGGCCGCTTTGCTGGCCGCTGTCCTGCAAATGCGGCGAATGCTGGCGAGCAACGTGTCCTGGCAGGCGGCGCTGGAGCAGTTTTTGTTTCAATATGCGGAGGAAGGAAATACATGGCAATCGTAATAGGCGTTCGATTTAAGAAACCCGGCAAGATATACTACTTTGACCCGGCGGGTTTTTCCGTGGAACAAGGCGATCCCGTGGTGGTGGAGACGGTGCGGGGCGTGGAGCTGGGGGAGTGCGCCGAAGCGCCGCATGAGGCGCCGGACGAGGAAATCGTGCCGCCGCTGCGCAAGGTGGTGCGCATTGCGACGGACAGCGACCTTCGCCAGGTGGAGCGCAATCGCGAAAACGAGCGCAACGCCTACGGCATCTGCCAGGAGAAGATTGTCGCGCACAAGCTGGAGATGAAGCTGGTCGACGTGGAATACGCCTTTGATAACAGCAAAATCATCTTCTATTTTACCGCCAATGGGCGCGTCGATTTCCGCTCTTTGGTCAAGGACCTGGCGTCGGTATTCAAAACGCGCATTGAGCTGCGCCAAATCGGCGTGCGCGACGAGGCAAAGATGCTCGGCGGCCTCGGCCCGTGCGGGCGCGCCATCTGCTGCGGCACCTTTCTGGGGGATTTCCAGCCGGTGTCCATCAAAATGGCCAAGGAGCAGAACCTCTCGCTCAACCCCACGAAGATTTCCGGCCTGTGCGGACGGCTGATGTGCTGCCTGAAATACGAGCAGGAGCACTACGAGCAGGCCCGCAAGCAGCTGCCCAGGGTGGGCAGGGATGTCATGACGCCCAACGGCCGCGCGCATGTGCTGGATATCAACGTGCTCAAGGAGACGGTGCGCGTGCGCATGCTGGAGGACGAGAATACGGAAGTGGTGGAGTTCCGCGCGGCGGACGTGCAGCGCCTGCCGACCCCGGAGCCGGAGAAAAAGAAAACCAAACGGGAAGAAAAGGCAGACAGGGGCAAGAAGGAGGCGCAGCGGGCGGACGCAGAGACGGAGAAAGACGAAACCGGCCCGGCCGAGACGCCGCCGGAGCCTGCAGAAACGCCGGACAGCGAAGCGTAACGGGAAGGCCCGCGGCGAAAGCGCAGGCCAACGGCTGCGGCAAGCCCGGCGCCGTCGTCTGCCCGGCGAAGGCGAGGGCCGTCCCTGGAGCGCGGATAGCGGAAACGGAGAAGCCCGGCCGCAGACATTTCGTTTGCCGACGAAAAAGACCGGCCGCCTGAAAATCCGCGGATTCTCAGGCGGCCGGTTTCTGCCTGGCGCATGACGCCGGGTTCGGAGGGCAGTTGGAGGGCTTCGGCCCTCCCAGCCCTCCCCAACAGGTTTTTCGACGGCCTGCGGGGGCGCCGTCCCCGGACGGCGCCCCATGTCGTCAGTCGATGAGCTTGCCGGGGTTCAAGATGCCGTTGGGGTCGAAGGCGGCCTTGATGCCGCGCATCAGCGCCATCTGCGTGTCGCCTACGGACTGGCGAAGATAGCCCGCCTTGGCATGCCCGATGCCGTGCTCGCCGGACACCTGGCCGCCCAGCTCGCGCGCGTAGTCGTACAGCGCGGCCATCACGCTTTCGCGCTTGCAGGCCCATTCCTCCTCGCCCAGGGCATCTTTGCAAATATACAGGTGCAGGTTTCCGTCGCCCGCGTGGCCGAAGGAGCGGATGCGCACGCCGGCTTCCCGGCCAATCAGCACGGACTGCTTGACAAAGGCCGCGATGTTTTCGCGCGGAACGACCACGTCGCATTCGTCCATGGAGGTCGTTCCGTTTTTAATCGCCTCCAGGAACGCGCCGCGCGCGTCCCAGATGGAGCTCTTGCGCTCGTCCGTGTCCGCCAGCAGAACGTCCTTGGCGCCCAGGGTGGGCAGCAGGTCGGTCAGCGTTTCCAGCGCCGGCTCCAGCAGCTCCGGCGACGGCCCGTCCAGCCGCAGGAGCAGATACGCGTCCGCGCTCACATCCGGGAACTGCTTGCCCAGGTATTCCTCCGCCGCGGCGATGACCTCGCGCTCCATGAACTCCACAGCCGTCGGCTCACACCCGCAGGCGAGCACCTGCGGCACGGCCTGCACGCACTTGTCCAGGTCGTCGAAGGGGGCCAGAAGCGTCAGGTTGGCCCGGGGTTCGGGAATGAGCTTGACGGTCAGGCGCGTGAGAAAGCCCAGAACGCCCTCGGAACCGATCATCAGGTGCATGAGGCTCAGGCCGCTGGAGTTTTTGACCACCTTGCCGCCCAGCTCGATGATTTCGCCGTTGGCCAGCACAACCTCCATGCCCAGCACATAATCCCGCGTCACGCCGTAGCGCACCGCGCGCATGCCGCCGGCGTTGGTCATCACGTTGCCGCCGATGGTGGCGCTTTTTTCGCCCGGGTCCGGCGGATAGAACAGCCCGGTGCCTTCCAGGGACTTGGGGAACTCCATGAGCAGCACGCCCGGCTCGAGGGTGGCGGTCATGTTCTTGACGTCCACCTCCAGCACGCGCTTCATCCGCTCCGTGGACAGCACAATGCCGCCCTCTATCGCCACACAGCCGCCGCACAGGCCCGTGCCCGCGCCGCGGGGGGTGACGGCGATGTTGTGCTCGTTGCAGTACAGCAGCACCGCGCTGATTTCCGCCGCGTCTTCGGCCAGCAGCAGCGCGTCGGGCATGAAGTGGCCATACTCGGTCATCTCGTCGTGGTCATAATCGTCGCGAATGGCGTCGCCGGCATACACGCGGCCCGGCATAATCATCTCGAACGCCGCAAGGTCCTGTTCGTTGACTTTATGGAAGGGCTTCATGCGCGCGCCTCCTCTCTGAGTTTGCGTATCAGCTCCGGCACAATTTCGTACAGGTCGCCGACAATGCCGATATGCGCCGTCTGGAAGATGGACGCCTCCGGGTCCGTGTTGATGGCGACGATATGTTCCGAAGCGTTCATGCAGGCGGTAAACTGAATGGCGCCGCTGACGCCGCAGGTGATAATCAGCTTCGGCCGCACCGTGCGGCCGGACAGGCCGATTTGCCGGCTGTTGTCCGCCCAGCCCTTTTCCACCAGCGGACGGCTGACGGCCCAATCGCCGCCCAGGCACTGCGCGAGCTGGCGAATCATGTCCAAGTCGCTTTCCTTTTGCAGGCCGCGGCCGCCCACCACCAGCACTTCCGCGTCGGAGATGCTGGCACCCTTGGGCACGGGCATGGAGGAAATCAGCCGGACGGGGGAACGCAGCGCCGACGGAGGCAGCTTGCAGGGCGTGACGACGCCCGAGGGCGCGTCGCTGCGCGCCGGCGCGTCCATGACCTTATAGCGAACCGTGGCGAACTGCGGGCGCGTGTTGGGCGTGACAATCTGCGCCATGATGTTGCCGCCGAACGCCGGGCGGATTTGCACCAGGTCGCTGTTTTCGCGCAGCTCCAGGCGCGTGCAGTCCGCGGTCAGGCCGGTATGGAAGCGCGTGGCCAGCCGCGGCGCGAGCGAGCGCCCCAGCGCCGTGGCGCCCACCAGCACCACCGAAGGCCGAACGCGGCGGATGCAGTCCTCCACGCAGCAGGCATACGCGTCCGCGCGGAAATAGCCCAGCGCCGCGTCTTCATAGGTGAACACCTCGTCCACGCCGTAATGCAGCAGCTCCCGGGCGAATCCTTCGGTTGTTTCGCCCAGCACCACGGCCTTGACCGGATGATGCGTGCCCTGGGCGAGCGAGCGCGCCTTGCCGATGAGCTCCAGCGACACCGGATGCAGCCGGCCGCCGCTGACCTCCGCAAAGACGAGCAGGCCGTTCCACTGCGATTTGTCCACGCTTTCCACCTTGGTTTCCAGCCGGAGAATCGCCTTTTGTTCGCAGGCCTTGATGCAGACGCCGCATACCTTGCACGCCGCGTTCAGCTCCGGCCTGCCGTTTATCATATCAATGGCCGAGAAGGGGCAGCGCTGCGCGCACACCCCGCATCCGTTGCATTTGCGCTCGAGAATCGCGATTTGTGCCATGATTTGCCGCCTCCTTTCAAACGAATTTCCACTTTTTCAGCAGCTCGTGCAGCCGCCCGGCCGACCCGTCTCCCTCCCAGGTTTCGTGCTCCACGTCGCTTTGCGGCGGGAAGATGCGCTCTACCTGCGTGGGACTGCCGGTCAGGCCGTAATGAGAGGGATCGGTATCCAAAAAGGCGTCCAGACCGCGCATGTCCACCGGCTTGTCCTTGACCGCGCGCCGTTTCAGCAGCGACGGCAGGCGCGGGGTGTAGATGTCCTGCTCCACGGTCACCAGACACGGGAAGGGAAGCCACGCGGTTTCCACAACGTCCTGCAGCTGCTGTTCCACCCGCACGCCCGCGCCGTCCACGGAAACCTTGGAGGCCCATGCGGCATGCGGGATGCCCATGTGCTCGGCGATGGCCGGGCCTACCTGCGCCGTGTCGCCGTCCGTGGTCTGCTTGCCGCAGAGTATCAGGTCAAAATCGCCCACGGAACGGATGGCCTGCGAGAGCGTATAGCTGGTGGCCAGCACGTCCGCGCCGCCCAGACGGCGGTCCGAAAAGACGTATCCTTCGTCCGCGCCCATCCAGTACGCCTCGCGGACGACGGCCTGCGCCTGGGGCGGCCCCATCGTCCCCACCACGACGCGCCCGCCGTGCTCCTCCCGCAGGCGCAGCGCAGTCTCCAGCGCAAACAGGTCGTAAGGGTTCATTTTGCTCGCCACGCCGTCGCGGATGAGCACGCCGGTTTTCTCGTCCACCTGTACCTTGTTCGTGGACGGAACCTGCTTGATACAAACAAAAATGTCCATGGTTACCGCTCCTTGCCGTTGCCGTCGCCGCACGCCGATGGGCGGCGAACCTAATACATATTACTATAACAGAAAACACAGAAAGAATCCATTACAAAAAAAGCAAAATATGATATGAGCGCAAAGTCCATAAAAAATACGACGCATCCGGGACAGCGCGGAAAAAAACGTCCCGGCAACGCCGCAAAAAAACGAGGCGGTCAAGCCTGACCGCCTCCAATTTGTCCCGATGGTGCCGTCCGCCGCGAATTTTTTCACCCGCCTCCTGGCAGGTCGGGACCCTGCGACCGCTTATTGCCGTCCCCTGGCAAGCCTTGGGGGCAAGGGGGCTTGACAGCCGCGTACCGACACAGGCCCCTGTTTACGAAATGTGGGTAAAAACACGCCGCTCGCGTACACCCCAGGATGTATCCTTTGTGCTGAGGCCATTATAGCAGGCGCGGGAGACAATGTCAACAGCCCGTGCCCTGCGCCGGCTCATTTATGGTATGCTTCGTGCGCGAGAATCTTGCGGCAGCGGTAGAGCTGCTCGAGCAGCATGACGCGCGCGAGCTGGTGGGGGAAGGTCATGGGCGAGAAGGAAAGGCGCTCGTTCGCCCGCGCAAGCAGCGCGGGGGACAGGCCGTTGGAGCCGCCCAGCACGAATACCAGGCGCCGCGCGCCGCCCGCCTCTATGCGCGCCAGGCGTTCCGCCAGCGCGGGCGAGGACAGGGAACGCGCCTCCACGCACAGCGCGACGACGTAGTCCTGCGGCCGCAGCTGCCGGAGCATGGCGGCGCTTTCGGCCTCCACCAGGCGCGCGATATCCGCGGCCGAAGCGTTGCGCGGCTCGGGCAAATCGGGGCATTCCAGCATTTCCAGCGGGCCGAAGCGCTTCAGGCGGCGGATGTATTCCTCGGCGGCCTCGCGCCAGAACGCCTCGCGCAGCTTGCCCGCGCATAAAATGGCCGTTATCATGGCGCGCCTCCCGGCAGCATGGAGACAAACGCCAGAAACATGCCGGCCGCCAGCAGCAGGCCCAGGGGCGCCGCGACGTACCAGCGCGGGCGCACGAAGCGCTCCCCGTCCGCGTGCGCAAGGGTGCAAAGGCTGGTCTGCGCGCCGCGGCGCAGGGCCAGGGACAACAGCCCATACCAGGCCCACAGCATCAGCAGCGCGCCGGGCAGCAGGCTCAGCGCCTGTGCGGCCGTGGGCTCCGCGGCGGCCTGCGACCGCAGCGCATATTGGAGCAGAACGATAACGCCGTTGTATACGCCGTGGAAGAGCATCGGCGCATAGAGGCTGCCGGTTCGCAGCGCCAGCAGGGCCAGCACCGCTCCGATGAGAAAATGCGTGGGCATGACCTCCACGCTCAGATGCATCAGCATGAACAGCAGCGCGCTCCACGCCACGGCGCGCCGCTCGCCCAGCGGCTCCAGCGCGGGCAGCAGCAAGCCGCGGAACACCAGCTCCTCCACCACCCCCGCCGTGCATACGACGGAAACCAGCATGCAGACCAGCATGGCCGGCGAGGAAGGCGCGGGCGTACCGGCCAGCGGCGAAAGCCCCAGCAGGCGCAGAAACACCGTCCAGTATAGGGCGACATAGTTCAGCGCCAGCACGCCCACCGCCGCGCTGAGCGCTGTCAGCACCGCGCAGAGCGGGTCCAGCCGGTTCAGCCGCAGCGCGGACGCCCGCCCGGGCGCAATGCGGCCGTAATACACAAAAACCGGCAGCGCCGAAACAATCCACTGCAAGAGGGTGGAAAGCAGATAATACAGCCAGCTGTCGTAGGATACGCCGGCCCATGCCATCAGCCAGCCGGAAACCGTATTCCCCAGCAGCACCAGCACCAGCACCGCGCAGGCCGCGGTGACGGAAGGACGTGCGTTACAGCGCATAAAACCTCCCCATGCGTTCCCGCCACGCCATGTCCACGCGCACGTCGTCGCCCGGCTCCGCGCCCGCCGCGCGCAGCGCCGCGCAGACCGTTTCAAACGCCAGCTCCGGGGAGTTGGTCTCTGCGCTCAGGTGGCCCAGCACCACGCATCGCAGGCCGTCCCGGCACAGGCGCACCAGCGCCTCGCCGCTCTCGCCGTTGGACAGATGGCCCCGGCGGCCCAGGATGCGCTTTTTCAGCGCCGCGCTGTAGCGGGGCGTGGCGCGGAGCATGTCGGGGTCGTGGTTTGCCTCCAGCAGCACCAGGTCCGCGCCGGACAGCGCCTGCATCCAGTCCGGGGAAACATGCCCCAGGTCGGTGGCGATGCAGAGCTTGCGCCCGCCGTAGAGCAGCGAGAACCCCACGGGGTCTGCGGCGTCGTGCGGGATGGAAAACGGACATACGGCCAAATCGCCGACATAAAAGTCCTGCCCGGGCCGGAACGCGCGCCGGTTGGCCAGCGCGATGCGGTCGATGCCGGGCTTGCTTTCCATGGCCGCCCAGGTGCCTTCCGTCGCGTATACCGGCAGATGAAAGCGGCGGCTGAGCACGCCCACGCCCTGGATATGGTCGCTGTGCTCATGGGTGACGAGGATGCCCGAAAGCGTGTCCGGCGTCACACCGATTTCCGCCAGCGCGCGCTCCACCGCGCGGCCCGAGAGACCGGCGTCCACCAGCACGCGAAAGTTGCCGGCCTGCACGAACAGCGCGTTGCCGCTCGAGCCGCTGCGCAGGGGACAAAAGCAAAACGGCATCGCATCGCCTCCTTTGTAGCCAAATCCGCAGAAGATTATTTTACACGGGAAATACCGATTGTGCAACCCCGCCGCTTCTGGTATAATCGCATTGAATTCGGGGAATGGAGGCCGCTTTGCGCATTATAGGAGGAGAGGCGCGGGGCCGCGCGCTGACGGCGCCGCGCGGCATGGAAACCAGGCCCACGCAGGACCGCGTGAAGGAATCGCTGTTTAATATCCTGGGCGCGCGCGTGCGGGGCGCGCATGTGCTGGACCTGTTCGCGGGTTCGGGCGCGCTGGGGCTGGAGGCGCTCAGCCGCGGGGCGGCGGAAGCGGTCTTCGCGGACAGCGGAAGGCCCGCGCAGGCGGCGGTGCTGCGCAATATCGAGGCGCTGGGCTTCGCGCAGCGGACGCTGCTTCTGCGGTGCGACTGGCGCGCCGCGCTGCGCCGGCTGGCCGCGCAGGGTCGCAGGTTCGATTTGATGTTTCTCGACCCGCCCTACCGCATGCCCGGCGCGGACGCCGTCCTGGAAGCGCTGTGGGACGTCGCGGCGGAGGACGCGCTGGCGGTTTTCGAGCATGATCGCCGCCTGCCGCCGGCTCCGGGCGGCTGGACGGCGCGGGATGTGCGCGGATACGGAGACACGGCGCTGACGTTTTTCCAGGCGGCAAAGGAGGCACGGACTGATGCGGACGGTGCTTTATCCGGGAAGCTTTGACCCGGTGACGCTGGGCCATATGGACATTATCGGTCGGGCGGCCACGGCGTTTGACCGGGTGATTGTGGGCGTGCTGTACAACCCGGACAAGCCCTCCGGCATGCTGACGACGGCCCAGCGGGTCGAGTGCCTGCGAGAGGCGACCGCAGGGCTGGAGAACGTGCGCGTGGCGGCGTTTTCCGGGCTGCTGGTCGACGCGGTTCGGGCCTGCGGCGCGGACGCGGTGGTGCGCGGCCTGCGCACGGAAGGAGACTGCGATGTGGAAATGCAGATGGCCCGGCTCAACCGGCAGATGGGCGGCGTGGAGACGGTGTTTCTCGCCGCCTCCCCGGCCTGCATGCACATCAGCGCCAGCATGGTGCGCCAAATTGCCACCATGAACGGAAGCCTGCGCGGATTGGTGCCGCCGTCCCTGGAAGCGCGGCTGGAAACCCTGCTGCGCCGGACAAAATAAGGAGGGGGAATCTCATGGACAGCGATATGTTCACCCTGATTGCCGAGATGGAGGCTCATCTGGAAAACTGCAAAAAGGTACCGTTTACCAACCAGTACATGGTCGACCGCGACGCGCTCATCGCCCTTGCGCAGCAGATGCGCGACGTGATGCCCGAGGCCATCAAGGAAGCCAATCGCATCCTCAAGCAGGAAAGCCGCATCATGCAGGACGCGAAAAAACATTACGACAACCTCGTCGCCGAGGCGGAGGCCAAGGCCAAGTCGCTGCGCATGGAAAGCCAGCAGCGCGCCGAGGCGCTGGCTACGTCTTCCCGCCAGCAGGCCGATGAGCTCCTGGCCGAAAGCCATCGCCGGGCCGACGAAATGCTCAACGCGGCCGAGCGCAAGGCCGAGGAACTCGTTTCCCAGACGGCCGTGATGACCCGCGCAGAACAGCAGGCCAACGAGATGCTCGCCAACGCGCGCGGCGAGGCGCAGCGCCTGCGGATGATGGCGCTGGACCACTGCACGGAGATGTTCAAACGCGCCGAGGACGAGGCCATCACGGTGGCCAACGAGCTGCGCGACGCGCGCATGCAGCTGGATCAGGAACGGTAAAGCGCCCAGCACGCGCAAAAGGCCGCCAGCGCATGCACCACGCGCGCGGCCAGCTGCCGCGGCAGGCGCACGCCCGCCGGGCGCAGGTACAGCGCGTTTTGCAGAAAGATGGAAAGCCCGCCGAAGGAGACCGCGGCGGCCTGGCACGAGGCGCGCAGCCGCTCGGGAAGCCCCAGCGCTTCGATGCGCGCGCAGCCGCCCGCCATCTCCAACAGGGAGGCTGCCAGCGCCTGCCATGCGGGCGGGAGCGGCACGAGCCGGAAGAGCAGCGCGCCAAGCGCCGCGAAAAACGCCATGCACGCGCAGACGGCCACCATGGCCATCGCCGCGTCGCGCAGGATATGCGAAAGCGGCGCGCGCTCCGGCGCGGCGGGAGGGCTGTCTGCGGGCGCCCTTCGCGTTTCCGTCAGGCGCGCAAACCCCCATGCGGTCACGGCGCCCAGCCAGTGCGCCGCCAGCATGCGCGCCCCGCCCCGGAGCGTGCCGAGCACGAAAAGCGGGCTGGCCGTCACGCACAGGGCGGCCAGGCGCTGGGCGCGCGCAGGGGAAAATCCGCCCAGCGCAATGAGCCGCGCGCCGGCGGGCGAGCCGCCCAGCATGGCCAACGGCACGGTCAGCGCCGGCGCGTGAACGGACGCGCACAGCCACTGGCTCAGCGCCAGGTAGGGAAACAGCGCGGGCATGACGCTGCCGGCCCACAGCCGGCAGGACTCGCGGACGGCGGCCATGGTTTCCTGCGGAAAGGCGAGCGCCAGGCCGAGCATGCCGCCCGCCGCTGCCGCCTGCAGGCGGCGCAACCATATCGTAGCTTGCATCGTTTCAGCCTATGCGGGGAGGAAAGCCGCCATGCGGACACCAAAGCTGGGCCTGGCGTTGGGCTCGGGCGCATTTCGGGGCCTGGCGCATATCGGTGTGCTGGACGTTTTTTTGCAGGAGGGCCTGCCCGTGGACATGATTGCCGGCACCTCCTTCGGGGCCGTGGTCGGCGGCGTGTACGCCGCGGGCATGGAACCCGGCGAGATGGAGCGGCGGGCATGCGAGCTTTCGGAAATCCAGTATTATGATATTACCGTACCGCGCCGGGGCTTTCTGGCGGGGAACCGCGTCAGCGCGCTGCTGAAGGAGTTGACGCAGGGCCGGGCGTTTGCGCAGACGCGCCTGCCGTTTGCCGCGGTTGCATGCGATTTTGAAACGATGGAGAAGGTCGTTCTGCAGGAAGGGCCGATATACGAGGCCGTTCGCGCCAGCATATCCATCCCGGGCGTATTCGTGCCGGTGACGCGGGGAGAGCGCGTGCTGGTGGACGGCGGACTGGTGGACCGCGTGCCGGCGGACGTATGCCGCCGGATGGGCGCGGACGTGGTGGTGGGCGTGGACGTGGGATATCGCGGCCAGCGCGTGGCGGCCGGGAATATCCTGGAAAACGTGCTGCACGCCTACGACATTCTGGAATGGCAGGTGGCCCGGGCGCACGTCAGCCTGTCGGACGTGCTGATTGCGCCGAACGTGCTGGATATCGACCCGGCGCGCATCGCCGGGCGGGCGGTGGAAATCATCGAGCGGGGACGCACGGCGGCCCGCGCCGCGCTGGCGGACGTGCGCGCCGCGCTGGATCGATGGACGGAAAGAGAGGACGGGACATGAAACTCAACTACAAAAGGACCCTGCTGGTCGGCCTGGCGTTTTTCTCTATCTGCGCCTTCTGGCAGCTGTACGACCAGGTTGTGCCGCTGATGCTGAAAAATACCTTTCATATAGGCGACACGCTGGCGGGCGTGATTATGGCGCTGGACAACATTCTGGCGCTGTTTTTGCTGCCGCTGTTCGGCGCGCTGTCCGACCGGTGCGCCTGCGCCTGGGGAAGGCGCATGCCCTTTATCGTCTGCGGCACCGCGGTGGCGGTCGTGCTGATTGTCGTTTTGCCCATGGCGGATGTTGCGGCCAACCTGCCGGCGTTCCTGACGCTGCTGGGCCTGCTGCTGCTGACCATGGGCACCTATCGCTCGCCCGCCGTGGCGCTGATGCCGGACCTGACCCCCAAGCCCCTGCGCTCCAAGGGCAACGCGATGATCAACCTGATGGGCGCGGCGGGCGGCATGCTGACGCTGGTCATGATAAAAGTCCTGGTGCAGAGCCGGGAGGGCGTTCGCGACGACTATCGGCCCGTCTTTGCCGCGGTAGCCGTGCTGATGGCGGCGGCGGTCGCGGTGCTGGCGCTGACCATCCGGGAACGCAGGCTGGCGGCGGAGGCGGGGGAGGAAAGCGGGGAGACGCCCGCCCCGGCAGAGGGCGGGGAAAGGCTCTCGCCGGAGGCGCGGCGCAGCCTGCTTTTCATTCTGGCGTCGGTGGCGCTGTGGTTTATGGGCTATAACGCGGTCACCAGCGCGTTTAGCAAGTACATGCAGGCCGTATGGGGAAAAAACGTGGGCGATTCGTCCCTGTGCCTGCTGGTGGCCAATGCCGGCGCCATCGTCTCGTACCTGCCCGTGGGCGTGCTTTCCTCGCGGTTCGGCCGCAAGCGGATGATTCAGTTCGGCGTGCTGCTGCTGGCCGTCTGCTTCGGCAGCGCGGTGTGCTTTGCGGAATTCTCGCCGGTGCTCTACGGCATGTTCGCGCTGGTGGGGTGCGCGTGGGCCTGCATCAACGTCAACAGCTATCCCATGGTCGTCGAGCTCAGCCGGGGGCCAAGCGTGGGCAAATACACGGGCTATTACTACACCTTCTCCATGGCCGCGCAGATTGTCACGCCCGTGCTCTCGGGCTTTCTGCTGGAAAACGTCGGGTACTGGACGCTGTTTCCGTACGCGACCGTCATGGTGCTGGCCTCTTTCGTAACCATCAGCCTGTCCCGCCACGGAGACAACAGGCCCGAGCCGCCCGCCTCCAGGCTGGAGTCCTTTGACGTCTGACAGCCCCGGCAAGCGCCGCCCGGACGGCTGACGCGGGAATACAGGCAGCCCGAACGGACGGCGCGACCGTCCGCGCAGGCCGTTGAAAAGCGCGGCTTTTCGGCGGCCTGTGTTGCAGGCAGACGCCGGCGGAGGCGGCTTTTCTGCACGCGCACTTGCATGACGGACAAAAAAAGCGTATACTAGAGAATGGACATGGAGGCGCATAGCCTTCGTCCCCCCAAAGGAGGACCCAACATGGAGTGCAAAATCAAAAACGATTTGGGCACCATTTACATCACGGAGGACGTGCTCCTGCGCCTGGCGGGCTATGCGGCGCTGGAGTGCTACGGCATTGTCGCCATGTCCTCCAAGCGCGCCAAGGACGGTATCGTCGAATGGCTTGGACGCGAGAACCTTACGCGTGGGGTGCAGCTGCGGCTGGCCGAGGACGGCAGCCTGGACGTGGATTTGTTCATCGTCGTCGAGTACGGAATTTCCATCGTGGCCGTTTGCAACACGATTATCGAGACGGTGAAGTACAAGCTGGAGAGCATGGCCGGCGCCACGGTGCGCCGGATTAACATCTCCGTGGAAGGCATCCGCGTCTAATCCTATGCAATCCAAACACCACCAAAGGAGGCGTCCCGCTTGGCGCAAATGAAAATCGACGGCCTTCTCCTGCGCGAGATGATGATCGCAGGGGCGGCGTTGCTTGAGCAAAACCGGGAGGCGGTGGATGCGCTGAACGTCTTCCCCGTGCCCGACGGCGATACCGGTACCAATATGAGCCTGACCATTATGGCGGCTATCAAGGAAATGAGCCAGCATGAGCTGATGCGGGCTGATGAGGCGGCCGACGCCCTGGCCAAGGGCGCGCTCAAGGGCGCGCGCGGCAACTCCGGCGTCATGCTCTCCCAGCTCCTGCGGGGCCTGGCCCGCGGCGTGGAAGGCGCGGCGGAGATTACCCCCACGCTCCTGGCCCAGGCGCTGCAAAAGAGCGCGGAAACCGCCTACAAGGCCATTATGAAGCCCAAGGAGGGCACCATCCTGACCGTGGCGCGCGTCATCGCCGAGTCCGCCGCGGCCCAGGTCAAGCGCGATAAGAACGACATGGAAGCGCTGTTTTCCGCCATGCTCACGGGCGGCGAAAATATCCTGCGCAAGACGCCGGAGATGCTGCCCGCCCTCAAACAGGCGGGGGTCGTGGATGCGGGCGGACGGGGGCTGCTGCTCATCTACACGGGCATGTTCGCGGCGCTGCGGGGCGAGGAGATTCCCGCCGCGCCCATGGCGATGCACGAGGACGGCGAGGCCGTATTCGACGACGACCACGACGCCATTGAAGAAATCAAGTTCGCCTACTGCACGGAGTTCCTTATCCAGAACCTGCACGAAAACGTCACCGACGACGACATCCTCACCTTCCGCCGCCGCCTGAACCGAATCGGCGACTGCGTGCTGGTCGTGGGCGACCTGTCGCTGGTCAAGGTGCATGTGCACACCAACGACCCGGGCAAGGCGCTGCAGGCGGGGCTGGCGCTGGGCGAGCTGATCAATCTGAAGATTGAAAACATGGTCGAGCAGCGGCGCGAACGCGCGCGCGCGGCGGCCGCGGCGGAGCCCACGCGGGCCTGCGGCATGGTGGCGGTGTCCATGGGCGAAGGCTTCTCGGGCATTTTCACCGACCTGGGCGTGGACTGCATCGTCGAGGGCGGACAGACCATGAACCCCAGCATCGACGACCTGGTGCAGGCCGTGGACGGCGTGGCGGCAAAGAACGTGTTCGTCTTCCCCAACAATTCCAACGTCATTCTCGCGGCCCAGCAGGCGGCCACCCTGGCCAAGCGCAAGGTGTTCGTCATCCCCACGAAAAACGTGGCCATGGGCGTGGCGGGCGTGATTGCCTGCCAGCCGGAGATGGACCCGGAAGAAAACGCCGCGCGCATGACGGAAGCTGCGGAGCGGGTCAAGAGCGGCATGATTACCACCGCCATACGCGACAGCCGCTTCGAGGAACTGACCATCCACGAGGGCGATTATATCGGCCTGTACAACGGCAAAATCGCCGTGTGCGACCAGAACGCGCACGATGTGGCGGTCAAGCTGATGGAGATGCTGGTCACCGACGAGGATTCGCTGATTACCGTCTATTACGGCGAGGACGCGGACGAGGCCGAAGCGCAGGCGCTGACGGACGAATTTGCCGGCCAGTATACGATGTGCGATGTGGAGATGCACAGCGGCGGACAGCCGGTGTACTGCTACATCCTCTCTGTGGAATAGGCGGGGGAAGGCGCTTGCCGCCCCTGAGGAGGAAATATGTTGACCTGGGACGATGTCAAAGGCGTCGGGCCCGCCCGCCGTGCAGCGCTGGAGCAGGCGGGTTTTTTTACCCCCGAACAGCTGGCCCAGCGCCTGCCCGTGGGGTATCGGGATACCCGGAACGTCACGCCGCTGGCCGAGCTGCGCGCGGGCATGGAGACCGCGTTTGAGGGGATCGTGGCCCCTCAGGCGCGCCTGGTGCGGCTGGGAAGGCAGAGCTATGTGACGGCGCGTATCGAGGACGGGAGCGGAAGCCTGAAATGCACCTGGTTTTCCGCGCCGTGGATGGTCAAAAGCCTGCCTACGGGCAGGCGCGTGCGGCTGTACGGCCGCGTCTCGCGCCAGAAAAATGGCGCGCTGCTGGGCGTCAATCCCATGCTGGTAGACGAGCCGGGCATCCAGCCGGTGTACCGTCCCATCGATACGCTGCCGCCCAAAACGATGCGCCGCCTCATCGCCGCGGCGCTGGATGCGGGCCGCTTCGACGATGCGCTCCCCGAGACGTTCCGCAGCCGCTATGCGCTCTGTCCGCGCCAGTTCGCGCTGCGCCAGGCGCACTTTCCGGAATCCATGGAGGCGTTGAACCAGGCGCGCCGCCGGCTGGCCTTTGAGGAGCTGACGCTGTTTCAGACCCATCTGCAGGGGCTTCGCCTGCGGCGGGATGCGCGCGGCTGCGTCATTCCCGCCGCTGCGGATGAAATCCGTGCGTTCTGGCGCGCCATGCCCTTTTCGCCCACCGGCGCGCAGGCGCGCGTGCTGGACGAGCTGGCGGCGGACATGGCGTCCGACCGGCCGATGGCCCGGCTGGTGCAGGGGGATGTGGGCTGCGGCAAAACCGCCATTGCGCTGGGCGCGCTCTACCTGGCCGCGCGGGCCGGGTTTCAGGGGGCGATGATGGCGCCGACGGAGGTGCTCGCCGCCCAGCATTTTCGCACGGCGACCCGGCTGCTGGAACCTTTGGGCATCTCCTGCGCGCTGCTGACGGGCAAGCTGCCCGCCGCCGCGCGCAGGCGCGCGCGGGAAATGGCCGCCACGGGCGAGGCGCAGGTGGTCATCGGCACGCACGCGCTCATCGCGCAGGGCGTAACGTACAAAAACCTGGGCCTGGCCGTGACGGACGAGCAGCACCGCTTCGGCGTGCGCCAGCGCACGGCGCTGGCCGGCCGCGGCGACGGCCTGGCGCCCAACGTGCTCGTGCTTTCCGCCACGCCCATTCCCCGCACCCTCTCGCTCATCCTCTTTGGGGATTTGGACGTATCGGTGGTGAACGAGCTGCCGCCCGGGCGCACGCCGGTGCGCACCCACATCGTGCCGGAGACCCGGCGCGAAGGCATGTACGGCTTTCTGCGCGCGCAGGCCGCGCAAGGCCGGCAGGCCTATATCGTCTGCCCGCTGGTGGAAGAGAGCGAGGCGCTGGACTGCGCGTCCGCGTCGGAAATGGCGCAGGCGCTGGCGAAGGGGCCGCTGCAATCGCTGCGGGTCGGGCTGGCCCATGGCAGGATGCGCCAGGAGGAAAAGGAGCGCGCGCTGGAAGCGTTCGCCCGGGGGGAAACAGACGTGCTGGTGTCGACCTCCGTGGTGGAGGTGGGCGTGGATGTGCCCAACGCTACGGTCATGGTCATTGAAAACGCCGACCGGTTCGGCCTTTCGCAGCTGCACCAGCTGCGCGGCCGCGTGGGGCGCGGCGCTGTGGAGAGCTATTGCTTTTTGATGGCGCCGCCCAACGAGCGGCTGGAAACGCTGACCGCCACGACGGACGGCTTTGTCATCGCCCAGAAAGACCTGGAACAGCGCGGTCCGGGCGAGTGGTTCGGCACGCGCCAGCACGGCGCGCCGGAAATGCCGGGGGCCGCGCTGTGCAGCGACGTGCGGCTGCTGGAGGAAACGCAGCAGGCGGTGCGCGCGCTGCTGTCCGACCCGCTGCGCGCCCACGAGGCGGAGCAGATGCGCCGCGCCGCGCAGGCGCGCTTTGGGGACACGGAGGACGTGGGGATAAACTGAGCCGCCCGCATGCCAACCGACGCAGGGCGGGGGGCAGGGCGACTGCGTCACTGAAGCCCCACGATAAAGAGAACCAGGGCGGTACCCGGCAGCACGGTCCAGGCGATATACCGCCCCGGACCGTCGAAAAACCCCCATTGGGGAGGCTTGGAGGGCCCAGCCCTCCCGCGCTTTCCTATGGGGTTGTGACAGTCCGCGCTTCGCTGTTTGTCGTCCTTTTCGCAGGACGGGCCGGCGTGTTCCGGGGCAGGGGAATTAGAGGGCCAGAATCCAGCCGTTGCCCTCGACGACCTTGAGCACTTCGGCTTCCTCGCCGGTTTCCGCGTCGATATAGACCAGGTAGCGATTGTCGTTCCAGACGCCGTCGAATTCCCAGCAGAGCAGCTCCGTCCTGCCCGCGCCCAGGCCGTCGTCGACGGGAATGACGCACAGGCGCGAGGCGCTGATGTCCAGGCGGTCCGAGACGAGGGCGCGCGCCTCCGCTTCTTCCAACACCGGATGCAGCCTTTCGCGCGTGACATGGTTCATCCAGTAGCTGTTCGCCTCCAGGCCCACGACCGCGCCGGTGTCCATGCGAACCTGCACCTTGACCAGGTCCGGATAGAGCACCACGTCGTCCTGCACCGCCGCGAAGCTGACCACCGCCATGCCGTCGTATTGCTGATAATAGCTTTCCTGCATTTGCCCAAACCCGCGCGAGAACAGGAAGGCGCGCGCGTGCAGCGCGCATTCCTCCAGGCTGAGCGCCGTTTCAAACCCCGCGCTTTCCGGGCTCATCCACAGCGCCTTGCCCCCCTGCCGGGTAATCTGCATGGTGACCGATACGTCGCCCAGGTCCAGCGCCACGCCCCAGGAGGGCAGCGGGCCGCCCAGGTCTGCCGTGCGCTCGACGCCCTGTACGCGCTCCTCGCCCACGAACGCCCGCGCGATGGCCATGGCCTCCTCCGCCGTGACTTCGCCGCCGCTCAGCCCGCGCGCCTCGCCCAGGCGGATGCCGTCGGAAAAGGGGCCGTCATAGAGCAGGGAGGGATAGTCGATGCCCGTGCCTTCGGCGCTTTCCAACTGCAAATCATAGGCGAAGTCCGCGCCGCCGGCCAGGTGCGCGCGCAGCTCCCCGCTTTTTTGCCAGAGCTGCGCCAGCTGGGCGCGGTCGTCGTCCGTCAGCGCGCCGCCTTCGGCGGAGGCGACAGCCAGCGTCTGCGCGTAGTCGGCCGTCTGGCGCAGAAACTTCAGCCCGGCTTCGTCCGCGCCATAGACGGTGGGGAGGGCGGCAAGGTTTTCGGCCACGCCCGAGGCGACGGACGCCACGCGCGTCAGCAGCATCGCCTGCTGGCCCGGGCTGGAGACCGCCTGCACCTTGGACAGGTCCGCCTCCAGGGTTTCCAGGCCGTCGGCAGCGCTGAAATACGCCTTTTCCCGCATGGCGCTTACATCCAGCGCCAGCGAGCGCGCCTGGCGCCACTGGAATATGCCGAAAACGAGCGTGAGCACAAAGAGCGCCGAAGGAACGACAACGGAAAACCATCGGATTTTGCGCATGGCCGCCTCCTTTACACCGCGAAGGCATGGCGGCCAATGGTCAGCCGCACCTCGCGCGTGAGAATCCACTGGTTGACATAGGTGCTGGGGTTATAGTAGTACAGGCAGCCGTAGGTCGGGTCCCAGCCGTTGAGCGCATCGCGCGCGGCGCGGTAGGCGTCCTCGTCGGGCGTGAGATAAAACTGCCCGTCGGATACGCAGGTAAAGGCGTCGTACTGGTAGATGACCCCGGCGATGGTGTTGGGGAACAGCGGGCTTTCGACGCGATTGAGCACCACGGCCGCGACGGCGACCTGCCCGATGTACGGCTCGCCGCGCGCTTCGCCGTAGACGCAGCGCGCCAGCAGCTCCAAATCGCTGGAGCCTACCGTGGAGGACGACGTGCCGGCCTGCGGCGCGCTCGTCACCATGTCGTTCATGCCCAGCGCGGCATAGGTGGCGCTGCCCACCACGCCGTCCGCGGTCAGGCCGTTGACGCGCTGAAAATCAATTACCGCGTCGTAGGTGGTCTGCCCGAACACGCCGTCCACCGCGCCGTCATAGTAGCCCCAGTCCAGCAGGGTCTGCTGCACGCGGCGCACCGTGTCGCCGGTGGAGCCCCAGTAAAGCGCTTGCGCATGCGCGGCGGTGTCGAGCAGCAGCAGGCACAGCGCCAGCAGCGCCACGCGAAAGAAGGTTTTCTTCACAGCCAACCCCATCCTTTCAGCAGCATGACAATCCAGGAACGGAACATGACCGGCCCGTCCGGCAGCCCGCAGGCGTCCGGAAAGAGCACGCCCCACCAGTTTCGTCCTTTTCCCGCGCCCAGCGCGATTTCCAGCGCGGGCGAGGCGTAGCCTCCAAAGCGCAGCACGCCCAGGCGCACGCGCGCCGTGGGGTCGACGGCGTGCGCGGCCGCCCGCACGGCGGCCGTGTCAAAGGGCGTGCGCGCCAGCACAGGCAGTACGCCATCGCGCACGCGGTATTTCGTGGCCTGTTCGGCGGCGCTGTTTCCGGACGCGATGACGCGCAAACGGTATTCTTTTTTGACAGGATAGAAAAAGCGCATATCCTCCTCCAAATGACGGGATATGCGCAGTATGCCCCGCAAAGCGGGCCATTATGTCAAAAAGCGGAAAAATCGCCGCGCCGGGCGCGCGGCGCAAAGGGCGTTATGCCTGCAACGCCTGGCCGCGGGAGGTCCCCAGGCGCAGCACGCGCAGGGATTCGACATGCTGGCCGTCGGCCTTTTCGACAATCACCCTTACGTTGCCGTATTCGAAGGATTCGCCCGGCTCCGGAATCTTCTCCAGCCGTTCCGTCACCCAGCCGCCCAGCGACAGGCTTTCGGACTCCGCCTTCAACCGGAAGTACTCGCAAAAATCCGCAAAGGATACCGCGCCGTCCACCAGGTAAACGTCCGGCTCCAGCTGGCGGAAGGGCTCTGCAATTTCGTCGTGCTCATCCCAGATTTCGCCCACCAGCTCCTCCAGAATGTCCTCCATCGTCACAATGCCCAGCGTGCCGCCGTATTCGTCGAGGACCACTGCCATGTGCGACTTGTGCGCCTGCAGGCGCCGGAGCAAATCGTCGATTTTCTCGGTCGGGCGGATGAAGAGGGGAGCGGTCATGACTTCGCGGACAGGGCGGTTGGTGATGCCGCCTGCCGCATAGAAATCCTTCTGGTGGAGGATGCCGATAATGTGGTCGAGGTTCCCGTCGAAGACGGGCAGGCGGGAAAGGTGCGAGGCGGCGAACGTTCGGGCGATTTCTTCCCGGGTTGCGTCCACGCTGACGGCTTCCACCTCGGTCCGATGGGTCAGAATGTCCTGCGCGCGCAGGTCGCCGAATTCCACTGCGTTTTTC
>DVFI01000085.1 GCA_018713305.1 Candidatus Avichristensenella intestinipullorum | reverse complement strand
GGCCGGCTACGCCGGCCTTTTTCGCCAGGACACGTTTCCCCTGCGCCTGAGGCGCGGCCGGGGAAACGCGCAGGGAAACCTTGCTGCGCAAGGCTTCCGAACCCGCCGCGCATGTCGCCGGGTTCGGATTGTCTTTGGAGGGCTGCGGCCCTCCAAGCCTCCCCAATGGTTTTTCGGCGGATGGCATGGGAAGGGACTGCGCCCCTTCCTGCATCCCCGCAGAAGTATTTCCTCTTTGTCGATACGCAAGGCCGGCGGGAATGCCATCCCGCCGGCCTGTGCGCGCCGCAGGGCTGTCAGGACAGGAAAATCGGATTGGTCCAGGCTTTGCGGCCCTGCGCGTCGACAACCTCCGCACGCAGATAGGGCGCGGCTTCCGGCACGGGGATTTCCGCGCGCGTAAGCGCGCCTTCCCCGGCATGAGCCAGCAGCAGCGGACGGTTGCCGCAGCGGAACGCCACGCGCTCGGCCGGAGAACAGCATACCACGGCCTTGCCGTCTGCTATATAAAAGTCGTGCAGTTCCGGCCCGCAGGAAGCGTAAAACGCGCCTTCGCGCAGCGCGCGCAGGATATCAGGAACGTTCTTTTCGGCGCGGACGCGCACCCAACCGTTGCCGTGATGATGGCGCGCATGGCCGTCGTCCGTGGCGACGCCGAAAATGCGGATGCCTTGCAGCAGCAGCTCGTCCCAATACGCCGCGTTGCCGTCCAGCCCGTTTTCCAGCACGCAGCCGCTGTTCCAGATTTCCATGGCAAAATTGCCGCGCTGCTTTTCAAACAGGCGCGCAGGGGTCATGCTCCATTCGGGATGGCAGTAGATGGTCAGAAAGCCGGCGGCGTGCAGGCTGTCCAGCAGCGGCTGATACGCTTCGGCGTCATCCACCACGCCGCTTTCAAAACGCTCGTCCTGCGCAAAGGGCGGGTCCCCCGCCGGGCCCAGGCATACGGTATGAAACCAGCGGCGCCCCGGCAGCGCGAGCAGACGGTCCATTTCCATGCCCGGCAGGATGAGCACGCCGCTGTCGGGCGCATAGTCGGTCCGGTTGTAGATGCGGTGGTCGGTCAGGGCCAGAAAATCATATCCGTACCGCCCGTGCAGGCGAATGACCTCCTCCGGGGAGAGCAGGCCGTCGGAGCGGGTGGTGTGGCAGTGCAGGCCGCCCTTGAGCAGAGGCTGTGTTCCTTCAAACGCGGTTTGGCGAATCATCGCACTTCTCCTTTCGCAGTATCCTAATATGCTTCAGCGTCCGCGCAGCATCCGGCGCAGGGCCTGCGCGACGCCGCCTTCCCGGCAGGGGCCCGTGACCGCGTCCGCCGCGGCCCGCACTTCCTCGGAGGCGTTTGCCATGGCGACGCCCGTGCCGGCCCAGCGCAGCATCGGAATATCGTTTTCGCTGTCGCCAAAGGCCACGACCTCCTCGCGCGCAATCCCCAGGCGGCACGCCAGCGTTTCCAGCGCCCAGCCCTTGTGTACGCCCGCGGGCATCAGCTCGAAGTTGTTGTGCCATGAGCTGGTCAGCTCGGTATGCGGCAGGCGGGCGCACGCCCTGCGCGCCGCCAGGACGCCGTCGACGTCATCGTCCGTCCGGCTCATGGCAAAAAGCTTGAACACGCCTTCGCGCAGCGCCGCTTCCAGCGCGCGCTCTCCCGCGCAGACGCGCACGAGGCCGCAGGCGCGCAGGCGCTCGTGAAAGCCTATCTCGTCTCCGCTTTCGGCCAGGCGCATGCCCGCTTCCTCCCCGTAGGTGACGGTATGGTCCGTGTACAGGCTGACGATGAGGCCGTACGACTGCGCGATGGCAAAGCCTTCCCGCGCCGCTTCCACCGGCAGATAACGGGCGCAGAAAGGAGGCGCCAGCGGCGCGTCGCAAATCTGACAGCCGTTGGCGCCGATGATATGGGCCGTTTGAAAGCCGGCGTCGAGCATCAGCAGCGAGCTGCTCTCCGACCTGCGCCCGCTTGCCGCGACCAAATGCACGCCGGCTTCTACGGCTTCCCGCAGCGCGGCGACATTGTCGGGATGGATGGTGTTGGGGTCGGACAAAAGCGTCCCGTCCAGGTCTGTGGCAATCAGTCGAATCATGGGGGACAATCCGTCTCCTTCCGTGGCTTTTGTACAAAGGGGGCTTCCACGGCATACCGCCGCCCGTCCCACAGCGTCAGCCCGACGGCCCACAGCTGTTGGCGGCGCACGCCATACCGGCGGTTGAGCGCACGGTCGCCGTATTTGTCGTCGCCCAGAATGGGATGGCCGATATGCGCCAGATGCGCGCGAATCTGATGCGTGCGCCCGGTCACCAGCGCAACTTCCACCAGCGCCGTGTCGCCTTCTTCCGCCCGCACGCGGTAGCGCGTACGAATGGACAGCGCCCCGGGCGCAGGGGCGTCCAGAATCCGGACGCGGGCGCGCGCGGCATCCTTGTACAGCCAGGCGGTCAAATCGGCCTGCCGCGGGGCGGGAATGCCGCAGACCCGGCACAGATAGGTCTTTTCCACCGCATGCGCGGCAAACGCCGCCTGCGCGCGGGCCAGCGCTTCCGGCGATTTGGCCATCAGCAGCAGGCCGCCGGTCTGCGCGTCCAGCCGGTGGCAGGCAAACACGGGAACGCCCGCATGGCGCGCGCACATCGCCTCCGCGGAGTTCTCCGCGCCCTGGGTCTCGATGCCCTGGCGTTTGTTGACGAGCAGATACTGCGCGTCCTCAAAGACGACGCAAACATCCTCCACGGACGCGTCGTCCACGTAGACCTGCACATGCTGGCCGGGATACACCATGGCCCCGGGCCCTGCGCGCCGGCCTTCCAGCTTGACGTCGCGCGCCTTGATCGCCCGGCGCAGCG
This sequence comes from Candidatus Avichristensenella intestinipullorum, assembly GCA_018713305.1. Classification (GTDB taxonomy): domain Bacteria; phylum Bacillota; class Clostridia; order Christensenellales; family Aristaeellaceae; genus Avichristensenella; species Avichristensenella intestinipullorum. The sequence goes on along the minus strand of DVFI01000085.1, from coordinate 14,955 downwards.
CCTGCGCGCTGACTTCGGGGAACAGGCGCGGCAGCGCATGCTCGATACGCCCGGGCGTTTCCCCCGCGAACAGACGCTCCAGCCGCTTCAATGCAGCACCCCCGCCGCGTAGCCGGTCGCCGGCGTCCGCGCGTCGTTCCAGCCGTGCATCCAGCGCGGAGTGCTGCCGGCCATCTCCAGCAGCACGCTGTACATATGCGGCGTGGGCAGCACGCAGAGCATGCCTGCCATCACCTGCTTGAGCGCCTCGCGCGGCACGTCCTGCTTGGCCAGCAGGCGCAGGTCCTCCGTCGCTCCCTCGGGCGTCAAATCGGGGCGGAGCGCGCCCTGCAGCGTCCGGCAGAGCTTTTCCGCGGCCGCCGCTTCCTCCGGCAGCATGCCGTTCATCGCGCCGAAAAGCTGCTCGGACGTCAGGGGAGGCAGCGCCTGGCAGCCGCTGGCGGCCAGCGTGGACACGAGCGTCTCCGGCGCGGCCAGCGCCTCGTGCAGCAGCAGGCGGCAACCCGCTACGCTGTCCACATCAAAGGAGGCCTCCAGATGGCTGCGCGCCAGGCGCGCGGACGCGCCGCTTTCCGCAACGCCCAGCACCTCCCGAACAAACCGCTGCTGCGGCGCGCGCACGTCCAGAAAGCCCGTGATGTACAGAAGGCCGCTTATCATGCCGTCAAAGACAAAGGCGCGGCTGCGCCGCTGCGCATGCTCCGGGCGCATCAGCAGGTCGGGAAGGCGCCGCATCAGCTCCGCATCCAGGCGGGCGCACGGCGTCTGGCCGCAATGGCCCAGGTCGCACCACAGGCGCATGCGCAGCGTATAGGCGGCTTCCAGTTCGGGCACCGAGTCCAGCACGACCTGCCCGTCGCCGATGAGCATGCGCTCCACAAGCGTATGCTCCTGCATGCTCAGGCAATCCAGGTCGTCCGCCAGCGTGGACAGCATCGCCCTGCGCGCCGAACGGCGCAGCAGAAGGTCGCTGGGCGCGTGCGGGACCTCCACCCAGCCTTCGGCAATCAGGGCACCGAGATCGTCCATGGGCAGGGTGTCGATGACTCCCGCGCAGGGCGGGGTTCCGCCGATGCCCTGCACGCACGCGTTCCGGCGGGCCGCGCGCATATGGCTGGCCGTCCTGTCCGCCCAGGCTTCGCGTTGAAAATCAAGATAACGCTTCATACAGCCTCTTCATGTGTTGTATTTCATCTCTCATTATAGCCCGGCGGCGGGCGCTGTCAAGGCAACTGTTAGGCATTGACAGCGGGAATCCGCAGGGCAGCAGAAAGGGCCTTTCGCTGCAAGGCTGAGGAGCAGCCTTGCAGCGAAGGGAACATGATAGCGGAAGCGGCTTGCCGCCGCTGCGGATGGCATGGGAGGGGGCGGGCGGCGCTTTCGGTTCAGCCCATCCCGATGACGGTATGCGGCACGCGGCCGGAAAGCAAATCTTCCAGGCGGTGGCGCGCATGGGCGATATGCACGCGCGTGCCCTGCATGGCCGGCCCCAGGGCGTAGGCCAGCTTGGCGTAAGCGCCGTTGGCCCCGGCGCGGCTGGCGCCGTGGCAATGCGTCTGCAGCTCGCGCACTTTTTCCTGCAGCGCCCAAGGCGTATCCGCCAGGACTTCCCGCACCAGCGTGGAGGGGTCCTTGGCGTCCAGATAAATGCCTTCGGTGGAGGTGAGAATCACCAGCGTGCGGGCGCGCACCAGTTCCGCGATAACCGCCGCCGTCTCGTCGTTATCCACGCACTCGTGCACCTCTGCGTCCGTGCGGCGGCGCAGGTGCGCCAGCTCCATTTTTCGGTTTTCCTCGTCGCTGACCGGGTCGTTATAGTTGACCACCGGCACCGCGCCCTGCCCGGCGGCCCGGAGCAGCAGGCGGCGGATATGCTCGCGCTTTTCCGGGTCGTTGAAGTGCTGGTGCTCTACCAGCACCTGCCGCAGGCCGTATTCCGGGCGCAAAAACTGCCGGTAGTTGGCCATCAGAATGGCCTGCCCCTGGGCGGCGTAGTCCGCCTTGGACTCCTCGCCTTCGGGCAGTTCGTATCCGGCGCGCTTGAGGTGGTCCAGCCGTCCGATTTCCGTCGCGCCGGAGGTCACCCAAATCATGCCGGGCCGAAGCTCCGTGCAGATACGGGAGAGGGTGTTGTAGTCGATGTCATGGTCGTCCGGGCGGATCAGCGCCATGGAGCCGATTTTGCCCACCAGGTCGATATCGTGCCGTTCCTGCACAGGCGTTCACCTCGAAAAAACGATTTCCGACGTATTGTATCATAGCCCGTGCGCAATCGCAATAAATATGATATACTTTCTCCCGGAGCCTGGCGGAAGGCCGGCTCCGACCTTACGGGGGTTTGGACAGGCCGCCCCAAAAGGAGGGCGCATGCGCAAACAGGTCAATATACATAAGGCCGCCGTCTTTTCCATTGTCATCAACGCGGTGCAGATTGCGGCGGTGCTGGCGATTGCGGCGCTGGTACTCTTTACCGACATTGAACAGGGGAGCGCCATATTCGTGGAGTTTGCGCTCTGCGTGGCGGCGGTGCTGGCGGCCTGGGGCGCCATGGTGGATATTTCCCAGGCGTTGGGCGCGCAGCGCGTCAACGAGCAGACGCAGATGCTGGAGGAAGCGTACGGCCAGCTGGAAAACCTGAACGTGACGCTGCGGGCGCAGCGGCATGACTTTCTCAACCATATGCAGGTGGTCGGCAGCCTGCTGGAAATGCAGGAGTACGACGAGGCAACGCGCTATATCGGCCGGGTATACGGGGACGTGCTCTCCGTATCCAGCGTGCTGCGCACGGCAAGTCCCGCCGTAAACGCCCTGCTCCAGGCCAAAATGGCCGAAAGCGAACGGCGCGGCGTGCTGATGCGCGTGCAGACGGAATCCAAATGGGAGGGCCTGCCGGTACAGGGGTGGGAAATGTGCCGCGTGCTGGGCAACCTGATTGACAACGCGCTGGACGCGCTGAAGCAGACGGAAGCGCCCTGCCTGACCCTGACCCTGTCGGAAACGCGCGAGCGCTTCTGCTTTGTGCTGGAAAACAACGGGCCGCCCGTGCCGGAGGCGCTGCGCGAGCGCATTTTCAGCCCCGGCTTTACGACCAAGGGCGCGGGGCGCGGCATGGGGTTGTTTATCGTGCATGAGATTCTCAGTGAAAACGGCGGCGATATCCGGCTGGAATCCGAACAGGGCCGCACGGCCTTCCTGGGCTGGGTGCCCCGGGTGCAGAGCGGCGAAGCGTGACCTCGCACGCGCGTTTGGAAATATGGCCGTCTCGGGAGCGGAAACGGACCGGCCGCCGGGGAACCGGGCATTTGCTATTTCTTCGGGCTTCATGGTATACTAAGGGCGAAAACGTGCGCACGGGGAGGTTTGGACCATGCGGGAGCGGGAACGTGCGGGACTGACGGCGGCGGGAATCTGCCTGGCTTGGGCGCTGCTGCGCGCGCTGGCGCCGTCGCTGCCTTTCGACTGGATATCGCTGGCGCTGGTGCTGGCCGCGGTGGCGGCCATCCTGCTGCCGTATTGCCTGGGCGCAAAAGAGGGCGCGCAGGCGCGCGAGGCGCGGCCGGAGAATGCGGCTGCGGCCCCGGTGCGGCTGCCGCCGGCGCTGGAAGCGCAGACGGCTTCCTGGCCGCGTGCGCAGGGTCCCATGGCGGAGGCGCTGTCCGCGCTGTACCGGGACCATCCTTTCAGCGCGCTGTGCGCGGCACGGGGCATGCTGGGGCTGCTGCAGAGCCAGGGCGCCGCGCGCGCGCAGGACGAGGAGACGCTCCGCGCCCTGGCGCAGGCGCTGGACGAGATGGCGGAGCAGGGCGCGGCGAACGCGGATGAAGGCGCGGTGGAGGCGGCGTTTGAGGCCGCGCTGCGCGCGCTGGGCCGTATGGAAGCGTAGCGGAGGGGAGGGATGACATGCGCAAGGGCGACGCACGCCGGGAACAGATTATGGCGACGGCGGAAACGCTCTTTTATCAAAAGGGCTATGAGCAGACCTCCGTGCAGGACATCCTGGATGCGCTGCAGTTTTCCAAGGGCGGGTTTTATCACCACTTTGAGTCCAAGCTGGCGCTCCTGTCCGCCATTTGCGAGCAGCGCGCGCAGGAAAGCTATGAGGCGGCACAGGCGGCCGTCGCGGCCTGCGCGGGCGACCCGGTTGCGCAGCTCAACGCGCTGACGGACAGCGGCGGTCTGTGGCGGACGGACCGGCTGGACTACATTGGCCTGCTCCTGCGCGTGGCGTACCGGGAGGACGGCGCGCTGATGCGCGAACGCCTCAAGCAGAGCACGCTGGAGCTGATGCTGCCGCTGATGAACGGCGTGATTGCGGCGGGCGTGGAAAGCGGCGTGTTTGTGCTGCCCCGCGCTTCGCTGGCAGGGGAGCTGGTGCTGCGCCTGACGGCGCAGTTTACCGACGAGGTGGCCTTGGCGCTGGCGCGCGGCGGGGACGAAAGCGAACAGCTGAGCGATATTCTCTCCCGCCTGGAGCTGTACCGCCACACGATTGAACGCATGCTCGGCGCGCCCTTTGGTTCCGTGACGCTCTACGATATGCAGCACCTGGCCGCCGTGTGCCGGGGCATTGCCGGAAAGATGTAAGCGCGCGACGGTTCCGCCCCGGACGCGCGCTATTCAATGGCGCGCATGCTGTTCAGGGGCCAGAATACGTACCGCACATGCGCGACGATGTCGTCCCGCGCGATTTGGCCTACGGTGGGCACATGGCTGTCGTTGGAGTTGGCGCGATTATCGCCCAGCACGAAATAATGCCCCGCTTCCACCGTGGTTTCTTCCAGCGTATAATACGGCGGATAATCGATATACGGCTCGTCCACCGCTTCTCCGTTGACGTACAGCGTTCCGCCCCGGACGGCGACCGTGTCGCCCGGAATGCCGACCACGCGCTTGACAAAGTGCGTGTTGCCGCGCCCTTCATAATGGCAAATCACCACGTCGAAGCGCTCCGGGTCCCCCAGCAGATAATCATACTTGGTGACCAGCATGCACTCTCCGTCCTGGAGCGTGTTTTTCATGGAGTCGCCCTGCACGGGCATCCAGTCCACTGCGAAAGCGCGCACCGGCAGAACGATGGCGACCACCAGCAGCGCCGGCAACACCCACTCGCGCAGCCACGCCGGAAAGCGCCGTCCCGATTTGTCCCGCTGCTTTTCCTGCTTCATATCTTTCTCCTCCGCACCTGAGTATACCATAAAACCGCGCGCAGCGCCGTAAAAAAACTGTGAATTGACGGCATTCCGGACCCATGCCGCGCTTCGGGGCGCCGTGGCGAAGCGACGGGGTCCGGAAAAGCAGGATGAAACAAAAAAATGGTCGGAAATGAACCAAAGCACAGGAAAATTATATACAGAACCGCCACACCCATCTTGACAAATTCGTGCAAATACCTGTATACTTACCTATGGAGGGGACAGAGCGCCCCGGCTACCTCAGCAATAGAGGCGCGGTTGGCCAGGTAAGGGCCGGATGCTAAGGACGGGCAGGTCCGAAGCCGGCTGTGAATGGGCCGCCGCCGAAAGCAGCGCGTATGTCCGCGCGCTGTCTTGGACGTACCGCCCAGCGCGGTACGGCTGTCATGTCAGATGCGCTATACCGCGCGCGGGACGCACCGTCGGTTCGTCTCCGCCGCCGCGGCGTATTCAGCACGGTACATGAAGCGCTATTGGGTAAAGGGTCTGCCTTTATCAATGGCGCTTTCTCTTATGTGTCCTTTTCTACCCACATCCTACCAGACAAAGGAGGGAAACGCTTTGCAATCGACTATCCGTGTCCGCATGAGCGCGCATGACGCGCACTACGGCGGGAACCTGGTGGACGGAGCGCGCATGCTGCAGCTGTTTGGCGACGTGGCCACGGAGCTGCTGATTTTGCGCGACGGGGACGAGGGCCTGTTCAAGGCCTACGACATGGTGGAGTTCTGCGCGCCCGTGTTTGCGGGCGACTACATCGAGGCGACCGGCTCTATCATCTCCGAAGGAAAGACATCGCGCCGGATGGAGTTTGTGGCCAAGAAGGTCATCGCTCCGCGGCCTGACCTGAACGACTCGGCCTGCGACGTGCTGGAAGAACCCATCGTCGTCTGCCGCGCCACCGGCACCTGCGTCGTGCCCAAGGACAAGCAAAGGAGATAGCCGCGATGGATAAGCTGATTATTACCGCCTGCATCTGCGGCGCGGAGGTTACCAAGGAGCACAATGCCGCCGTGCCCTACACCGTGGCCGAGATTGCCGAGGAAGCGCGGCGCGCATACGAGGCCGGCGCGGCGCTGATTCATCTGCATGTGCGCGAGGACGACGGAACGCCCACGCAGAGCGCGCAGCGCTTTGCGGTGTGCATTGACGCCATCCGGGCCGTCTGCCCGGACGTTATCATCCAGCCTTCCACCGGCGGCGCCGTGGGCATGTCCAACGACGAGCGGCTGCAGCCCATCACGCTCAACCCGGAAATGGCGACGCTGGACTGCGGCACCTGCAACTTCGGGGGCGACGAGATTTTCGTCAACACGGAAAACACCATCATCGAGTTTGCCGAGAAGATGAACGCGCGGGGCATCAAGCCGGAAATCGAGGTTTTCGACAAGGGCATGATCGATATGGCGCTGCGCCTGCACAAAAAGGGATACATCAAGGGCCCCATGCATTTTGACTTTGTCATGGGCGTTAACGGCGGCATCTCCGGCGAGCCGCGCGATTTGCTGTTCATGCGCGAAAGCATTCCGGCCGGCTCGACCTTTACCACCGCGGGGGTGGGGCGCTTCCAGTTCCCGATGGTGACGATGAGCATGCTGCTGGGCGGCCATGCGCGCGTCGGCTTTGAGGACAACATCTATCTTTCCAAGGGCGTGCTGGCCCGCTCCAACGGCGAGCTGGTCGAAAAGGCCGTCCGCATCGCCAACGAGCTCGGGCGCGCCATCGCCTCCCCTGACGAGGCGCGCGATATCCTGGGCCTGGCCCGCAAATAACCGGCGGCATGCCGCGACAAATGATTTTTAAGGAGGATATGTATCATGGCAATGAAGGGCAACAAGTATGGCATCCATCGCGTCATCGAACCCCAGGGCGTACTCACGCAGGCGGCTTACAAGATTGACAACGACATGTCCAAGCTCTATTCCAACGAGATTATCTGTGATGTCATCTCCCTCAACATTGACTCCGCCTCCTTCACGCAGATTGAGGAAGCGTGCCATGGCGACGAGAAGGCCATCGGCGATATGATTCTGGGCATCGTGGCCGAGCGCGGCAAGCAGCAGAACCCCGTGACCGGCTCGGGCGGCATGTTTATCGGGACGGTTGCCTACATCGGCGAAGACCTGAAGGATCGCGATTTGAAGGTGGGCGACAAGATTGCCTCGCTGGTTTCCCTGTCCATGACGCCGCTGCGCATTGACAAAATCAAGGCCATCCACAAGGATATCGACCGCGTGGACATCGAGGGCAAGGCCGTGCTGTTTGAAAGCGCCATTTACGCCAAGCTCCCCGACGACATGTCCGAGGCGCTGGCCCTGGCCGCGCTGGACGTGGCCGGCGCGCCCGCCCAGGCCCGCAAGCTCCCCAAGCCCGGCGACAGCGTGCTCATCCTCGGCGCCAACGGCAAAAGCGGCGTGCTGTGCGGATACGAGGCCATGAAGGCGGTCGGCCCGAACGGCAACGTCGTGGGCGTTGTGCGCAACCCCAAGCAGGTGCAGGGCCTTCTGGACCTGGGCGTCTTCCATAAGGTGATTGTCGCCTCCGCGACGGAGCCTGTGACCGTGCTGGAAAAGGCGCTGGAAGCCAACGACGGCAAGGAATACGACCTGTCCATCTCCTGCGTGAACGTGGAAAGCTGCGAGATGAGCGCGATACTGCCCGTGCGCGACGACGGTACGGTCTATTTCTTCTCCATGGCCACCAGCTTCACCAAGGCCGCCCTGGGCGCCGAGGGCATCGGCAAGGACGTCAACATGATTGTCGGCAACGGCTATACCAAGGATCACGCCAATATCACGCTCAACATCCTGCGCGAGAGCCCGAAGCTTCGCAAGCTCTTTGACGAAAAATACGTGTAATCTCTCGGAATTCTAGCACAAGGAAGGAGGGCTTTGCATGTTGAAATCCAGAGCCTACGGCCTGTTCCGCGACGTTCCGGACGAGCAATGGAACGACTGGAAATGGCAGGTCCGCCACCGGGTGGAAACGCTGGAGGAACTGAAAAAATACGTTTCTCTTTCCCCGGAAGAAGAGGAAGGCGTGGAAAAATGCCTGGGCGAGCTGCGCATGGCCGTCACGCCCTATTACCTTTCGCTCATCAATCCGGACGACCCGCATGATCCCGTGCGCCGCCAGGCGGTGCCCACCGCCAAGGAGCTGTATCATGCGCCCGCGGACGATGCTGACCCGCTCCACGAGGATACGGATTCCCCCGTCAAGGGGCTGACGCACCGCTATCCCGACCGCGTGCTGCTGCTCATTACGGACCAGTGCTCCATGTACTGCCGCCACTGCACGCGCCGCCGCTTTGCGGGCCAGCACGACGCGGCCGTGCCCATGGAACAGATAGACCGCTGCATTGAGTATGTGGCGACGCATCCGGAGGTGCGCGACGTGCTGCTCTCCGGCGGCGACGCGCTGATGATGTCGGACGAGAAGCTGGAATACATCATCTCGCGCCTGCGCGCCATTGAGCATGTGGAAATCGTGCGCCTGGGCTCGCGCACGCCGGTGGTCATGCCCCAGCGGATTACCCCCGAGCTGTGCGCGATGCTGAAAAAATACCATCCCATCTGGCTCAATACGCATTTCAACCATCCCAACGAGGTCACCGAGGAAGCCACGGCCGCCTGCGCGCGCCTGGCCGACGCGGGCATCCCGCTGGGCAACCAGAGCGTGCTGCTGGCCGGCGTGAACGACTGCGTGCATGTGATGAAAAAGCTGGTGCATGAGCTGGTGAAGATGCGCGTGCGTCCCTACTACATCTACCAGTGTGACTTGTCCCTGGGCCTGTCCCATTTCCGGACCCCGGTGGCCAAGGGCATTGAGATTATCGAGGCCCTGCGCGGGCATACCTCCGGCTTTGCGGTGCCCACGTTCGTCGTGGACGCGCCCGGCGGTGGCGGCAAAACGCCGGTGATGCCCAACTATGTCATTTCGCAGAGCACGCATCGCGTCATCCTCCGCAACTTTGAAGGCGTTATCACCACCTATACGGAACCGGACGATTACCGGGAGACCTGCCAATGCGAGGTGTGCCGCGGCGAAAAGAAGGTCGAGCTGGTGGGCGTCGCAGGGCTTGAGCGCGGGCAGCAGCTTTCGCTCAAACCCGAGGGCCTGCTGCGCGAGAAGCGCGGCCATCACGACTAAACAACCCCTGCCGCATGGCCGCGTCCTCTTCCCGCCCGCGCGGGAGGCGGGCGCGGCTTTCGGCAAATTTGCTGGAGGTGAGGCAATGGAAAGCAAGCTGCATCTGAATCACGAACTGGTCGAAAAGGCCCGGGCTTCCGCGGCGCGCGTGGCGGAGGATACGCAGGCCTTTATCGATTTGCATACCACCGTGACGGTGGAGCGCGCGGTCTGCCGCCTGTTGGGGATAGACGGCGTGGACGCCGAGGGCGTGCCGCTGCCCAACGTGGTCGTGGACCATCTGCAGGCGCGCGGGCTGCTGGAAAACGGCGCGGCGCACGCGCTGGGCGCCGCGATGCTGGAGCGGGGGCTTTCGCCCCAAGAGACGGCCGAGGCCGTTTCGGCCGGGACGCTGGACCTGGCGCTGCTGCCGGCCCATTCCCCGGAAGACACCCGCGCGGCGGTGCTCCCGATTGCGCAGAAAACGGCGGCGCGCATCCGGGAAAACGTCGCCCGGCGCAAGGCGTACCTGGACCGCTTTGGCGACAAGGAAGGCCCGTACATCTATGTTATCGTGGCGACGGGCAACATCTACGAGGACATCACCCAGGCGGTGGCCGCGGCGCGCCAGGGCGCGGACGTCATAGCGGTCATCCGCACCACGGGCCAGAGCCTGCTGGACTACGTTCCCTACGGCGCCACGACCGAGGGCTTCGGCGGCACCTACGCCACGCAGGAAAACTTCCGCCTGATGCGCGCGGCGCTGGACGAGGTGGGCGAGCAGGAGAAACGCTATATCCGCCTGTGCAATTACTGCTCGGGCCTTTGCATGCCCGAAATCGCGGCCATGGGCGCGCTGGAGCGGCTGGACGTGATGCTCAACGACGCGCTGTACGGCATTTTGTTCCGCGACATCAACATGCAGCGCACGCTGGTGGACCAGTTCTTCTCCCGGGCGATCAACGCCTATGCGGGCGTGATTATCAACACCGGCGAGGATAACTACCTGACCACCGCGGACGCGGTCGAAGAGGCGCATACGGTGCTGGCCTCTCAGTTCCTCAACGAGCAGTTCGCGCTGCGCGCAGGCCTGCCGCCGGAGCAGATGGGCCTGGGACATGCCTTTGAAATTTCGCCGGACGTGGAAAACGGTTTCCTCATGGAGCTGGCGCAGGCGCAGATGGCGCGGGAGATTTTCCCCAAAGCGCCCCTGAAATACATGCCGCCCACCAAGTTCATGACCGGCAACATCTTCCGCGGCCATGTGCAGGACGCATTGTTCAACATGGTCACCATTCTGACCGGACAGAAGATTCATCTGTTGGGCATGCTGACCGAGGCGATTCATACGCCTTTCATGTCCGACCGCGCGCTGGCGATTGAAAACGCCCGCTATATCTTCCGCACCATGCGCGATTTGGGCAGCGAAATCTCCTTCAAGGAGGGCGGCTTCATCGAGACCCGCTGCCGCGAGGTGCTGGAAAAGGCGGCGGTCCTGCTGGAAGAAATCGAGCATCTGCAGCTGTTTGCCACGCTGGAAAAGGGTGTGTTTGCCGATATCAAGCGCCGCCGCGACGGCGGCAAGGGCCTGGAAGGCGTATGCCTGAAGAGCGCCGCGTACTTTAACCCCTTTATCGACATCTTTCTCCATCGGGAAGGAGGCGAGCGCGCGTGAGCGGCGGACTGTACAACACCCATAAGGCGGACTTTGACAAGACGCTGGACCTGACGCATCTGCGTGCCTACGGCGACACGATGAACGACGGCAAGGTACAGACCAGCTTTACCCTGCCCGTGAAAAACGACGACCGCGGCACGGAAGCCGCGCGCGAGCTGGCCAAGAAAATGGGGCTGTCGGAGCCCAACGTGGCCCTGGCCATGCCGCTGGACAAGGAATTTACCTTCTATGTGGTCTATGGTTCCTGCGTGCATACGGTCGACTATACCTCCATTGAGGTGCAGTCCGTGGAACAGGAAGTCATGGACATGCACGTCTGCGACGAATTCATCCGCGAGCATTTCGGGCGCAAGCTGGTCATGGTCGGCGCGTGCACCGGCACGGACGCGCATACCGTGGGCATCGACGCCATTATGAACCGCAAGGGCTTTGCGGGCCATTATGGCCTGGAACGCTACGAGATGATAGAGGCGTACAATCTGGGCGCGCAGGTGCCCAACGAGGAATTTGTCCGCCAGGCGCTGGCGCTGAACGCCGACGTGCTGCTCGTCTCGCAGACCGTCACGCAGCGCGACGTGCATATCCAGAACCTGACCGAGCTTATCGAACTGCTGGAGGCCGAAGGGGTGCGCAGCCGTTTTGTGGTCATTTGCGGCGGCGCGCGTATTACCCACGAGCTTGCCAAGGAATTGGGATACGACGCGGGCTTTGGCCCGGGCAAATATGCCGACGACGTCGCGACGTTCGCCGTGGAGGAGCTCGCGCGCCGCAGGGCATAGGAGCAGGAGGCGCTCATGGAATACTTGCTGCTGGAAACGCGCGGCCCTGTGGCCGTGGTCACCATCAACCGGCCCCAGGCGCTCAACGCGCTGTGCTCCGCGCTGCTGGAAGAGCTGCGCGAGACCTTCGGGGCCATGGCCCGGGATGAAGCCGTGCGCGCCGTGGTGCTGACCGGGGCGGGCAAGGCGTTTGTCGCCGGCGCCGACATCGCCGAGATGCGCGGATTTACCCCGGAAGAAGCCAACGCCTACGCCGCGCGCGGCGCACAGGCCTTCGCGGCGGTGGAAACGCTGCCGCAGCCGGTGATTGCCGCGGTGAACGGATACGCGCTGGGCGGCGGATGCGAGCTGGCGCTGGCCTGCGACATCCGCCTGGCCTCGGAAAAAGCCCGGTTTGGCCAGCCGGAGGTGGGCCTGGGCATCACGCCCGGCTTCGGGGGGACGCAGCGCCTCCCGCGCGCCATCGGCGCCGGCCGCGCCCTGGAAATGATTCTTAGCGCGCGGCCCATCGACGCGCACCAGGCGCTGGCCGTGGGCCTTGTCAATGCGGTCTATGCGCCGGAGGCGCTCCTGGAGGAGGCGGTGCGGCTGGCGGAGACCATCGCCCGCAACGCGCCCGTGGCCGTGCGCGCCGCCAAACGCGCGGTGCATCTCCATGCGCGGCGCGCGCTGGACGAGGATATCGCGGGAGAAGGCCGGCTGTTTGCGCAATGCTTTGCGACGGAGGACCAAAAAGAGGCGATGGCCGCCTTTGTGGAGAAAAGAACACCGGCGCCTTTTCAGGGGCGCTGAAAGGAGGGACTTGTATGAATACTGTATTTGTCATCGGCGCGGGGACCATGGGCCTGGACATCGCGCAGGTATTCGCCGCGTCGGGAAAATCCGTGGTCGTGCGCGATATCAGCGACGATATTGTCTCCAAGGCCGCCGCACGGCTGGAAAAGGGGCTGCAAAAGCGCGTAGAGCGCGGAAAAATGGCCGCGGAAGCCAAGGAGGCGCTGCTGGCGCGCATCCGGTTTACCACGGCGCTGGAGGAAGCGAAGGACGCGGATTTGGTGATTGAAGCCATCGTGGAGAACCTCGGCGTGAAGAAGGACGTGTTTGCGCAGCTGGACGCGCTGTGCAAGCCGGAATGCCTGTTCGCCACCAATACTTCGTCCATTTCCATTACCGAAATTGCTTCCGCGACCCGCCGGCCCGAGCAGTGCATCGGCATGCACTTTTTCAATCCGGCGACCGTCATGAAGCTGGTGGAGATTATCCGCGGCGTGAAAACCACGGACAAGACGTACGAGACGGTGCGCGCCCTGACGGTGGAGATTGGGAAGGAGCCCGTCGAGGTCAGCGAAGCGCCCGGCTTTGTGGTCAACCGCCTGCTGATTCCCATGATTAACGAGGCGTGCTGTATCGTGGAAGGCGGCGTGGCCTCCGTGGAGGCGGTGGACGCGGCCATGCGCCTGGGCGCCAACCATCCGATGGGCCCCCTGGCGCTGGGCGATTTGATTGGACTGGACGTTTGCCTGGCCATCATGGACAGCCTGTACAGCGAGACGCATGACGCCAAGTATCGCGCCAGCGGACTGCTGCGCAAGATGGTGCGCGGCGGATTGCTGGGACGCAAGACGGGAAAGGGCTTTTATGCATACTGACAAATTCGACTTTGATACCCTGCCGAATCGCAACGATATGGGCTGCGCCAAATGGAACCGGCGCACGCCGGCGCAGCGCGAGGCCAATGCGGTGCCGCTGACCATTGCGGATATGGATTTTCTGTGCGCGCCCTGCGTGATGGAGGCCGTGGAGAAGGCCGCGCGCCACGGGGTATACGGCTATACGGATGCGGACGCACCGTACTATGAGGCGGTTGTGGGCTGGATGGCCCGCCGCCACGACTGGGCCATCGAGCCCGAATGGGTGGTGCCGCAAAACGGCATCGTTCCGGCGATGAGCGTGGCGGTGCGCGTGTTCACCGAACCGGGCGACGGCGTGCTCATCCAGACGCCGCGCTATGGGCCTTTTGCCATGTCGGTGGAGATGAACGGGCGCGTGCCGGTCTACACGCGGCTGTGCCTGGGCGAGGACGGCTACTATCGCATGGACTGGGAGGATATGGAGCGCAAGGCGGCCGATCCTCGCGTGAAGCTCTTCATGCTGTGCAGCCCGCACAACCCGTCGGGGCGCATCTGGACGCCGGAGGAGCTGCGCGAGATGGCCCGTATCTGCCGGGAGCACGATATCGCCGTGGTTTCGGACGAGATTCACTTTGACCTGGAACTGGACGGAACGCACACGGTCTTTTTGAAGGCCGCGCCCGAAATGACGTCCCGCGCTATCGTGCTGACGGCGCCCAGCAAGACGTTCAACACCGCGGGCCTGCAGCTGTCCAACGTTATCATACCCGATGCAGACATCCGCGCGCGCTATCGCGCGAGGGCCCATGCGGACGGGTACAGCAACGTATCCTACTTTGGATACCATGCGACGCTGGCCGCCTACCGCCACGGCGACGCGTGGCTGGACGCGCTGCTGGCGTATGTGCGGGGCAATTTCGCTTTCCTGGCCGAGTGGCTGGCGGAGCATCTGCCCAAAGTGCGGCTGCTGCCGGCGCAGGGCACGTATCTGGCCTGGACAGACTGGCAGGCGTTTGGACTGTCCGGCGAGGCGCTGCAAACCTTCCTCCGGGAAGAAGCGCTGGTGGCGGCCAACCCGGGCGCCATGTTCGGCGAGGGCGGAGAAGGCCATTACCGGCTGAACCTGGCCGTTCCGCGCGCGGCGCTGGCGCGGGAGCTGGACCGCATCCTGGCCGCCGCCAAACGGCGCGGGCTGGCGTAACAACGGCGCCCTGCGCATGCGCGGCGCAGGGAAGGAACGGAGGGCGTCCCGGCGCGTAAGGGCCGACGGCGCCTCGCCTTCCCGGGACGCATGGCCGGGCGAAGGAATCGCGGGGTGTTTTGGGACGGGCGGAGCCATCCGCCCTGAACAAAACGCCCCGCCTTTTTCGTGGGCGGGGCGTGGCGTCAGCGTATCGACAAAGAGGGCACATCTCTGCGGGGATGCAGGAAGGGGCGGTAGCCCCTTCCTTAGTTTGTCGACAAAGGCCGGCTGCGCGGGCCTTTGTCGACAGGACACGTTTCCCCTGCGCCCTGGGCGCGGCCGGGGAAACGCGCAGGGAAGCCTT
>DVFI01000008.1 GCA_018713305.1 Candidatus Avichristensenella intestinipullorum | reverse complement strand
AAGAAATGAAAAATATGCTGCTCAAGGCGTTTCAAGGCGCGCGCTGAGGGGTATACATAGTTCGAAGCAAAAAAGAAAACAACAAAGGGAGGATATAAAAAATGAAAAAGTTTGTTTGCACGGTTTGCGGTTATGTTCATGAGGGCGACACGCCTCCGGCACAGTGCCCCATCTGCAAGGCGCCGGCGGAAAAGTTTATGGAGCAGAAGGGCGACATGACCTGGGCCTCTGAGCATGTGGTGGGCGTGGCGAAGGGCGCGCCGGAAGAAATCCTGGCGGGACTGCGCGAGAACTTCATGGGCGAGTGCACCGAAGTGGGCATGTACCTGGCCATGGCGCGCGTGGCGCACCGGGAAGGCTATCCGGAAATCGGCCTGTACTGGGAAAAGGCCGCCTATGAAGAGGCCGAGCATGCGGCGAAGTTCGCGGAGCTGCTGGGCGAAGTGGTGACCGATTCCACCGAGAAGAACCTGCGCATGCGCGTGGAGGCCGAAAACGGCGCGACCGCGGGCAAGACCGATCTGGCCAAGAAGGCCAAGGCGCTCAACCTCGACGCGATTCACGACACGGTGCACGAGATGGCCCGCGACGAAGCCCGCCACGGCAAGGCGTTCGCCGGCCTGCTCAAGCGCTACTTTGAAAAGTAATGTACGAATAATTTTTCAAAAAAGGAGAGCATGACCATGAAATACGAGTGCCCCTGCGGCTATGTGTACGATCCGGCGCTGGGCGATCCGGACAACGGCGTTGCGCCCGGCACCGCTTGGGAAGACGTGCCCGAGGACTGGGTCTGCCCGGTCTGCGGCCTGGGCAAGGACGCCTTCAGCGCCGTATAAGTAAGAAGGAAGAAGAAAGCCGGAGCGGATGCGCTGCGGAAACCCCCCAAAGCGAAAGCGGGCCGTCACGGGCCCGCTTTTCTGCGCATTTTCCGCTCAGCGCGTGCCGCGCTCCAGCGTCCGGACAAAATCCTGCACGTTTGCCACCAGCGTCCGGCAGGACAGGCTGCCGCGATCGCGCAGCTTGCCCAGGGCAAACTCCGATACGTCCACGCAGTAAAAGTATACCGGCCGCACGCGCCCCTCCCGCACGCGGAAAGAAGGCGTCATGTTGCCCGTGGCGATGGCATGCAGCGCGGTGGCCAGGCAGATGACGCAGGTAGCCTGGCGCACCTGCGCGCGCATGGCGTCCTGCGCCGCGTACACGTCGGCGTACACTTCCGGCAGGGGACCGTCGTCGCGGATGGAGCCGGCCAGCACCAGGGGCACCCCCCGCGCGACACAGGCATGCACAATGCCGTCCGATGCGCCCGTTTCTTCCAGAAAGCGCGGAATGGAGCCCGCCGCGCGCACACGGTTCAGCAGGTCCAAATGGTGGTAATGCCCGTTGGGCGCGCCCTCCGGGCTGTAGATGCCCTGGCCGAGCGCGGTGCCGAACAGCCCGGCTTCCAAATCATGGGTCGCCAGCGCGTTTCCCGCCAGCAGCGCATGCACGAAGCCGCGCTCGACCAGCGCCGCAAAGGCGTCGCGCGCGCCCGCGTCAAAGGCGCATGCGGGCCCCAGCACCCAGGCAATGCGCCCGTGCTCGCGCTCATGGCGCAGCAGCGCGCACAGCTCGTCATAATCATGGGAACAGGCGGTCTCGCGAGACCGGCCGGTACGAAACGCAAAGGTTTCGCGCCGCACCTCGGCAGCGGCGAAGCCGTCCGCATGCACATAAATGCCTTCGCGCCCGTCTTCCGTGCGCCCCACGCACACCCGCTCGCCCGCGCGCAGCGTGCGAAACTCGCGCGCGGCGATATGGCCGTCCGGCTCCAGCACCGGCACGCAGTCCATGCGGCTTTCCTCGCACAAAAGCCATTGCTCGCCTACGCGGAAATATTCCGGAAAAATGCTCAGCGCATGATACCCTTCCGGCGCGACGCGGTCGCCCGGCGCGGGCACAAACGTCGCGTCCGGCCCGTCGATGCGCGAAAAATCCGGCGCCCGATATGCGGGCAACACAAAAGACATTTTATCGCTTCCTCCTTACCGGCCCCGGCGCCACGCGTTTGCCGCGCCGTCACTGCGCCAGCAGCCGCGCCTGCGCCAGCCATGCGTCCACGGTTTCATCCAAATCTTCCGGGCAGGACAGCACGATGTGATGGGTCCACAGCGCCGGCCGTATCTGCACGGCCTGTTCCACACGCCGGTCCTGCAGACGTCTGTCCAAGCTGATGGACAACCGAACCGTCCCCTTGCGCGGCCCTGCGGACACGCAGGCATACATGCGCCGGGCAAAATAGGAAACCTGCGTTTTCTTGACCTCTTCGCGCAGCGCGCCCGAAGCACGGACATGCATACAGGCCATCATAAATAATGATTCCACACCGACAGTATAGCCGATTTCCGCGCGGAAAACAAGCTTGAAGTCCCATGCAAAGCAGGGTATAATGGCGGTGTAAGAAAGTACGGCCGACATGCGGAACGCCCAAAGGAGGAAAGCCGAATGGGAACGGATATGTACGCGCTGGTAAAGGAACAGGCCGGGCCGGGCCTGAAGCTGGCAAGAAAACCGCGGCCTGAACCGGGGCCGGGCGAGGTGCTCATCAAAATCCGCAAGACCGCCATCTGCGGCACAGACCTGCACATCTATAACTGGGACGCCTGGAGTCAGAAGAACATCAAACCCCCGCTTACCATCGGACATGAATATGTAGGAGAAATCGCCGCGCTGGGCGCGGGTGTATTGGGCTATACCCTCGGGGAAAGGGTCAGCGGCGAAGGCCATATCGTATGCGGCCACTGCCGCAACTGCCGCGCGGGCAACGGCCAGTGGTGCAAGGATACCAAGGGCGTGGGCGTCAACCGGGACGGCGCGTTTGCGCAGTACCTGTGCATCCCGGCCTGCAACGTCGTGCCCATCAGCGACGCATTCGACGAGGACATCGTCGCCTTCTTTGATGCCTACGGCAACGCCACGCATACGGCGCTGATGTATGACGTGGTGGGCGAGGACGTGCTCATTACCGGCGCAGGGCCCATCGGCGTCATGGCCGCCGCCATCTGCCGCCAGAACGGCGCGCGCAGCGTCATTGTGACGGACCTGAACGATTACCGCCTGGCCATGGCGCGCCGGATGGGCGCGACCGATACGGTGAACGTGGGCCGGGAAAAGCTGGAGGACGCGATGCACCGCGCCAAGATGGTCGAAGGCTTTGACGTGGGCCTGGAAATGAGCGGCAGCGGCGCGGCGCTGTCCCAGATGCTCAGCCTCATGCGCAACGGCGGCAAAATCGCCATGCTGGGCATCCTGGCGGCCGGCGCGCAGGTGGACTGGAACGAAATCATTTTCAAGGGCCTGACGCTGACCGGCATTTACGGGCGGCGGATGTTTGAAACCTGGTATAAAATGGGCACGATGCTCGAAGCGGGGCTGGACCTCAGCCCGCTGATTACGCATCGCTATCACTTTACGGAATTTGAAAAGGGCTTTGCCGCCATGAACAGCGGAGAGAGCGGCAAGGTAATACTGGATTGGAGCGAAGAAGCATGAACAGCAAGGCATTGGCGCTGTATGCGGCGCAACTGAAGGAAATCGAAGCAGCGGGCACCCGCAAGGACGAACGCATTCTGACTACGCCGCAGGGCGCGCGCATCGGCGCGGGCCTTCGCCAAGGCGTTCTGAACATGTGCGCCAACAACTACCTGGGCCTTTCCAACCATCCCGCGCTCATTCAGGCGGCCAAGGATTCCTACGATCACTGGGGTTTCGGCCTGTCCAGCGTTCGCTTTATCTGCGGCACGCAGGGCATCCACAAGGCGCTGGAAAAAAGGCTCGCGGCGTTTCTGGGCATGGACGACGCCATTTTGTATTCTTCCTGCTTTGACGCCAACGGCGGCCTGTTTGAAACGCTGCTGGGGCCGGAAGACGCGGTCATTTCCGACGCACTCAACCACGCCTCCATTATCGACGGCGTGCGGCTGTGCAAGGCGCGCCGCCTGCGCTATCAGAATAACGATATGGACGACCTGCGCGCGCAGCTGGAAGCGGCGCGCGACTGCCGCATCCGCCTGATTGCGACCGACGGCGTGTTTTCCATGGACGGCTTTGTGGCCAATCTGCAGGCTATCTGCGACCTGGCGGACGAGTACGACGCGCTGGTCATGGTGGACGACAGCCATGCGGTCGGCTTCATGGGCGCGCATGGGCGCGGCACCCACGAGCACTGCGGCGTCATGGGCCGGGTGGATATCCTGACGGGCACGTTCGGCAAGGCCATGGGCGGCGCTTCGGGCGGGTATACGGCGGCGCGCCGGGAGATTGTCGATTTGCTGCGCCAGCGCTCGCGGCCGTACCTGTTTTCCAACACCGTGGCGCCCGCCATTTGTGCGGCGACGCTGAAGACGCTGGACCTGCTGGAGGAAAGCACGGCCCTGCGCGACCGCGTGCATGAAAACGCGGCGTATTTCCGCGCCAAGCTGGAGCAGGCGGGCTTTGACGTGCCCGCAGGCTCGCATCCCATCGTGCCGGTCATGCTCTACGACGCGCGCGTGGCACAGGAGTTCGCCGCGCGCATGCTGGAAAAGGGCGTATACGTCATTGGGTTTTCCTATCCGGTCGTTCCCATGGGCAAGGCGCGCATCCGCACGCAGGTCAGCGCGGCGCATACGCGGGAGGACCTGGATTTTGCCGTCCGCTGCTTTGCCCAGGTACGGGACGAAATGGGCCTCTGAGGAAGGCAAGGGCCGGCGCGCTTCTCCCGTGGCAAGCGCAGGGGGCCGGCGCGGGGTTACCATGCAGTCCGCCGGCATTTCGCGCATGAAAAGGCGCTGCTTTGCAGCGGGGACTTCCCCTTTTCAGCGCCGCCATAAAATGCTATCATAAGAAAAACACCGCGGAGGAATACCGACACCGGGGGAGGAAAGCGGCATGGAGGCAAAGCGGCTGGAGAGGCGCGGCATGGCCATGATTCTGCTGTGCACGCTGATGTGGAGCATTTCCGGCGTGCTGATTAAATCCGTTCCCTGGAACCCGCTCGCCATTGCCGGAGGGCGAAGCCTGATTGCCGGGACGGTCATGGCGCTGTACATGCGCGCGACGGGCGTGCGGTTCGTGCTCCATCGCCGGGCCGTGCTGGGCGCGCTGGCCATGAGCGGGATGTTCTTCTGTTTTACCGCCGCCAACAAGCTGACCACCGCCGCCAACGCCATTGTCATCCAGTCGACCGCGCCCGTGTTCATCCTGCTTTACAACGGCGTCTTCCGCCGCCAGCGTATCCGCGCCCATGACGCGCTGGCCGTCGCCGTGACGCTGGGCGGGATTGCGATTTTCTTCTTCGACGAGCTTTCTCCGGGGCACCTGCTGGGCAATGCCGTTGCGCTGGTTTCCGGCATACTGCTGGCCGCCGTGTATATTGTCAACGGGGACGGCGAGCAGGACGCGCGCATGAGCGGCATTCTGCTGTCGCACATGCTCACGGCGCTGGTCGGCCTGCCGCTGGTATTCGTGACCCGCGCGCCGCTGACGGCGCAGGCGCTGGGCGGCGTCGTGCTGATGGGCGTGGTGCAGCTGGGCATTCCCTATGTGCTCTTCGCCCTGGCCATGCGGCATTGCCCGCCGCTGGCCGGTTCGCTCATCGGGCTGGCCGAGGCGGTCTTTAACCCCCTGTGGGTGGCGCTGGCAACGGGCGAAGTCCCCAGCCCGCTGGCCCTCTGCGGCGGCGTTCTGGTGCTGGTCACGCTGGCCCTGTGGGCGATACGGTCCCAGCGGGCGGACGTCACTCCGGGCGCGGCGCGGGAAACAGACGAAAAAGCGAGGGATTCGGCATGAGTTTTTTTCAAAAGCTGAAGATAAACGCGCTGGTTGCCGCGCTGGCGTACCTGGTGCTGGGCATTCTGTTCGTCCTGTTTCCGGGCATCGCCATGACGACCATCTGCTACCTGCTGGCGCTGGGGCTTGCGCTGGTGGGGGCGGTGTATGTCGTGGAATCGGTTCGCCACTGGCAGACGGCATACCGCTCCAACGGGCTGGCCATCGGCATTCTGGCGCTGATGGGCGCGCTGTTTCTGTTTCTCAAGGCGGACGCGTTCATTGCCATCATCCCCATGGCGCTGGGATTTCTGGTCATTGTCAGCGGCGTGCTGAAGGTACAAAACGCCATTGTGCTCTATAAGATGCAGTGCGCTTCCTGGCTGTATGTGCTTATCGCCGCGGCGCTTTGCATCCTCCTGGGGATTGCGCTGATTGAAAATCCGTTCGGCGCGGCGGCGACGCTGGTCACGCTCATCGGCATCGGGCTGATTTTCAGCGGCGTATCAGACCTGACCGTCCTCATGCTCCTTGCCCGCCGCACAAAAAACCTTCCGTAAGGCCCGCTCCGCCGCCGGTCAGGCGTCCCTGCATTAGAATCTTCTGAGTTTTTTTCAAAGCGGAAGGATACTGTGAGAATTTTGCCGAAAAAGGACGTATCCAGGAAGGGGGCGTTAACCGGTGGGCAAAAACAGGAAAAAAACGGCGCGCAAGTCCAAGCGGGATTTGCGCAGCATCCTCGGCATCATCCTGTTTGTATCGCTCGTGCTTTCGGCGATTTACACCGCCGTTCGGCTCATCTTCGCGCCCAGCGCGTCGGAGGCCGGCGAGTTTGATATGCAGCGCAGCGACTACACGCTGATGCTGCTGCAGTGCATTCTGGGCATTGTCGTCATGCTCCTCCCCTCGCTGATTGAGCGCAAGTGGGCCGTGCCTATCCCCAGCTTTATCTACATTCTCTATTATGTCTTTCTCTACTGCGCGGTGTTTCTGGGCGAGGTATTTAACTTTTACTATCGCTTCGCGCACTGGGATACGGTGCTGCACGCCTTTTCCGGCGCCATGCTGGGCGCGCTGGGCTTCATTCTGGTCAGCCTGCTCAACGACGCGGAAAAAATCCATGTCCAGCTCAGCCCGTTCTTTGTGGCGCTGTTCGCGTTCTGCTTCGCGCTGGCGATGGGCGCGGTCTGGGAGATTTACGAGTATATCTGCGATACGCTGATGCAGCTGAATATGCAGAAGTACATGTCCGAAGCGGGCGAGGTTTTCGTCGGGCAGGCGGCGCTGCAGGACACCATGGCCGACATCATCTGCGATGCGCTGGCAGCGCTGGGCGTGGCGGTGTTCGGCTATCTGTCGCTCAGGCGGCAGCAGAACGTCCGCAAGCAGCCGGAAGCTCCGCAGGACGGGGAGATGCCGGCGCAGGCGTAAGCGTCGGAGGCGCATGCAAAAGAAGGGCCGCCCGCACCAAGCAGGCGGCCCGAACCGGCTTTCCCGCGCCTCAGTCCTCTTCGTAATGGAACTCGCACGTCACCACTGCGTAGGTGTTGTCGGAGCAGACATATTCGCCCACGTTCAAATCATGGCTGCCGGTGAACGTAAAGCTCTGGTAGACCGCGCCCAGCGGCTGGATGGTAAAGGAGTTGATTTCGCCGAACTCGCCCTCCACCAGCAACGCATCCTCCATATACACGGCCATGCTGTAGTTATAAAAATCGCTGACCTTGACGTCCGTGTTCAGGTTGACAAAATACCCCTTGACCACCACTGCGTCCTCTTCCACCGTAATGACGGCGGGAATAAACCGAATCAAGTCCCCATAGGTAATTTCCGCCGCGTGCGCGCCGAACGCCGCCGTCAACAGGCCCAGGCACAACACGGCCGCCAGCATCCATTTGCCCACTGTCCTCTTCATGGTCCCCATCCCTTCCGTGCATGCGCGCAGGAGCGTCCGCCGGCCATGACCCGCGCCATACGATATGACATTGTCAAGATATCATATCGTTCCCGTGCATGTCAAGCGCCGAAACGACGGCATCAGAAAAGCGGGCCCGTGGCCCGCTTTCAAGCGTCGAAAACCCCATAGGGGGAGGCTTGGAGGGCCGAAGCCCTCCCAATGAAATCCGCAGCGGCGGCGTGTACGCCGCGAGGAGCGGCTGCAAGCCGCTTCCGCTATCATGTTCCGCCCGTGTGCTTCGCGCACAGGAACATGATGTTCCCTTCGCTGCAAGGCTGCCAGCGCAGCCTTGCAGCGAAAGACCGTCGCAAAAGGCCGGCAGCGCCGGCCTTTTGCGACAAACTGAAGGGCTGCCTCGTTGTGAGGCAGCCCCTTGGGTCCGTTTTCTCAGTACATGCCGCCCATGCCGCCACCCTGCGGAGGCATCGGGGGCTCCTTCTCGGGGATATCGGCCACGAGGCTCTCGGTGGTCAGCACCATCGCGGCAATGGACGCGGCGTTCTGCAGCGCGGAACGGGTCACCTTGGTCGGGTCGGTGATGCCGCGCTCGGCCATATCGACATATTCGCCGCGCAGCGCGTCAAAGCCGTAGCCCTGCTTGTCGGTCTTCTTGATGGTATCGACAATCACGCTGCCCTCGATGCCGGCGTTCGCGGCAATCTGGCGCATGGGCTCTTCCAGCGCGCGCAGAACAATCGCCACACCGGTCCGGGCATCGCCCTCGTACTTGTCCAGCAGCTTTTCGACCTCCGCCAGGACGTTGAGCAGCGCCACGCCGCCGCCCGGCACAATGCCTTCCTCCACCGCCGCGCGGGTCGCAGCCAGGGCGTCCTCGATGCGCAGCTTGCGCTCCTTCATTTCCACTTCGGTGGCCGCGCCCACGGCGATGACCGCCACGCCGCCGGCCAGCTTGGCCAGGCGCTCCTGGAGCTTCTCGCGGTCGTAATCGCTGGTGGTCTCTTCAATCTGGGCGCGCAGGGAATTGATGCGGGCCTTGATTTCGGAAGCCTCGCCGGCGCCCTCGACGATGGTGGTGTTTTCCTTGTCAACCTTCACCTGGCGCGCGGTGCCGAGCATATCCAGCGTCGCGTCCTTGAGCTCCAGGCCCAGCTCCTCGCTGATGACCTGGCCGCCGGTGAGGATGGCGATATCCTGCAGCATGGCCTTGCGGCGATCGCCGAAGCCGGGGGCCTTCACGGCCACGCAATGGAAGGTGCCGCGCAGCTTGTTGACGACCAGGGTCGCCAGCGCCTCGCCCTCGATATCCTCGGCGATGAGCAGCAGCTTCTTGCCGGTCTGCACGATTTGCTCCAGCAGCGGGAGAATCTCCTGGATGTTGGAAATTTTCTTGTCGGTAATCAGGATGAGCGGATTGTCCAGCACCGCTTCCATCTTGTCGGTATCGGTGACCATATACGCGGAGGCATAACCGCGGTCGAACTGCATGCCCTCGACCAGGTTCAGCTCGGTCTTCATGGTCTTGGACTCTTCCACGGTAATCACGCCGTCGTTGCCGACCTTCTCCATCGCGTCGGCGATCAGCTCGCCGATGGTTTCATCGCTGGCGGAGATGGCCGCGACCTGCGCGATTTCCTGCTTGCCGCCGATGGGCTTGGACAGCTTCTTCAGGCCTTCGACCGCCGCTTCCGTGGCCGCCTCGATGCCGCGCTTGAGCACCATCGGGTTCGCGCCCGCAGCCAGGTTCTTCAGGCCCTCGCGGATGATGGCCTGCGCCAGCAGCGTGGCGGTGGTGGTGCCGTCGCCCGCGACGTCGTTGGTCTTGGTGGCGACTTCCTTGACGAGCTGGGCGCCCATGTTCTCAAAGGGATCCTGCAGCTCGATTTCCTTGGCGATGGTCACGCCGTCGTTGGTAATCAGGGGCGCGCCGAACTTCTTGTCCAGCACGACGTTGCGGCCCTTGGGGCCCAGGGTAATCTTCACCGTATCGGCCAGCGCGTTCACGCCGCTTTCCAGCGCCTTGCGCGCCTCAATGCCATATTTCAACTGTTTCGCCATGGTTCCTGCTCCTTTCACATGCGCTGCTTGTTATTCGACCACCGCGAGAATATCGCTCTGGCGAACGATAATCAGCTCTTCGCCGTCGATTTTCACTTCCGTGCCCGCGTACTTGGAATAGATGACCTTCTGGCCCTCTTTGACGTGCATGGTCACTTCCTTGCCATCCACGTTGCCGCCGGGGCCCACGGCGATGACTTCCGCCATCTGCGGCTTTTCCTTGGCCGTGCCGGCCAGGATGATGCCGCCCTTGGATACTTCGTTCATTTCGGCATTCTTAATCACTACGCGATCGCCGAGAGGCTTAACCTTCATGGAATGTACCTCCTTGTTTGTTTCGGACTGTTAGCACTCTTGCCAAGTGAGTGCTAACCGGCAGGACTTAGTTTACAAGAGAACGCCCCAGGACGCAAGAGGAAACGAAGGGAAAATCAAAGGGTTATCATCGAAATTTTCGCAAATTTTTAAAATAGCTTCTTATTTCGGTTGTTCTCTTTTAATATTTTAATATTTCTTCGTTTTATGCTTCGTGGTACAATAAGAGCATGCAGGAGCTTCTATTAAAATGGTATGATAGGGAAAAACGCGACCTTCCCTGGCGGCAAACGCAGGACCCTTACGCCGTTTGGGTATCGGAAATCATGCTGCAGCAGACGCGCGCGGAAACCGTGCGCGCCTATTGGACGCGCTTTTTGCAGGCGTTCCCCACCGTGCAGGCGCTGGCCCGGGCGGAGGAAGAAACGGTGCTCAAGCTTTGGGAAGGGCTTGGGTATTACAGCCGCGCGCGCAACCTGCACTGGTGCGCACAGGCGGTGTGCGAACGGTTCGCAGGCCGCTTCCCCGAGGACGTGGCGGGGCTGCGCAGCCTGCCGGGCATCGGCGCATACACGGCCGGAGCGGTGGCCAGCATCGCCTTTGGCGTGCGCACGGCGGCCGTGGACGGCAACGTGGAGCGCGTCGTCGCGCGCCTGCGCGGCATCCGCGAGGACGTCGGTACGCCCTCGGTCCGGCGGGCGCTGCTGGCCGAAGCGGAGGCGCTGGTGCCTGCGGCCCGCCCCGGGGACTTCAATCAGGCCATGATGGAGCTGGGCGCGCGCATCTGCCTGCCGGCTCCCCGCTGCGAGCTGTGCCCCATTCGCGCGCACTGCGACGCCTTCGACGCGGGGGACGCCGCCTCCCTGCCCGTCAGGCAGCGCAAAGCGCCGCCGCGCGCCGTACCCATGGGCATGGCGCTGGTGTTCCACGGGGACAGGGTGCTCCTGCGGCGCCGGGAAGAAGCGCTGCTGCGGGGGCTGTGGTGCTTTCCGGGCTATGAAGGGGAGACGGAGGGCGAGGCGGTGGCGCAAAGGCTGGCCGCGGACGGCGTTTGCTGTACCTTCCTGCGGACGCTCGGCCACGCGCGCCATGTGTTCACCCATCGCGTCTGGGAAATGACGCTGCTGTCCTTTTCGGCGGCATCGGACGCCTGCCCGCCGGGCTGGCAATGGGCCGACCGCGAGCAGCTGGCCGCGCTGCCCCTGCCCACGGCGGTCAGGGCCGCCCGGGCGCTGGCCGCGGACATCCTGCAGGCAACGCTTGAATAATATATGGTACATACGGGCCCCGGTTCCCCTGCGGTCCGGACCCTCCGGTGGGTGCGGAAAAGCCCTTCGGCCTTTTCCGCCGGGCCGCCCCTCATCCCGCGCCTTCGGCGCGGCCGGGGCGGCGGGGCCGGGAGAATATGCACATCCAGATCGGCCCCGAAATACGAAAACAAATACAAACCAGGAAAGAACGAAGCACAACGCCGTTTTATTCCCGCCTTTAAGGTTCAAACACGAAAAAATGCAAATTTTTTTCAAAAAAAGGTTGACAATGGTAACCTCCGGTGATATCATACACATGAACTTCAATGACAGGAGGGGAAAACCAATGTTGATGCCTATCGTTTCCATGAACAAAATGTCCATGAATGAGTCCGTGGCTGCTTCCTGCTGCTGGCGTTATGTCCTCGGCGTGCATGAGCAGTATCCGGAGATCCTGCATGGCGGCAAGATCGGCACGACCTACGA
>DVFI01000084.1 GCA_018713305.1 Candidatus Avichristensenella intestinipullorum | reverse complement strand
AGCGCATAGCGCGCGGCCAGCGCGCGCGCTTCGGCGTCCTCATAGTCGCCCATCGCCTCAAACGCCTCTATCGCGCCTTCCAGGTCGCCCGAGGCTTCCAGCTGCGCCGCACGGCCATAGTATGCCTCGTTCAGCAGCTCGGCCGCGTCGCTGTAATCCGGGATGCTCGAGAACAGCTCGATGGCCTCGTCATAGTTTTCCGCCTCCATGGCGGCCACGGCGGGCAGGTAGATGCACTGCAAATACAGCGTATCGGCGTCCAGATAGCCGGGCACCGCGCGCAGCAGCGCCGCAGCCTCTTCATACTTGCCCTCGGTCATCAGCGCCACGGCGGGCAGGTACGAGCAAGCCTTCACCTGTTCCGCGGCGTCTTCGTAGGTGGAAATGGAGGCATAGAGGCTCCGCGCGGTATCATAGCGGCCCGCGTCGCGGTTGGTATTGGCCGTCAGGTACACGGCGCGCTGATACTGCTCGTCCGCGTCTTCAAAATTGCCCAGCAGCAGGAAGCGCTCCGCCGCATATTCATAGTTTCCTTCGTTCAGCGCCCGCAGCGCGCTCTGGTAGAGGCACTCGAGCCGTTGGTGGTTGGCGTCGCTGTAGCCGGTGATGGTGGCGAACATTTCCGCCGCCTCGTCATAGCGCCCCTCCGCCATCAGCGCGGTAGCCGGACGGTAGACGCATTCCTTCGCCTGCGCGGCGGCGTCGAGATAATTGCCCAGCGCGGCAAAGCGCTCCGCCGCGGCTTCATAATCGCCCGAGGTCATCTCGCGCGTGGCAATCTGATACTCCGCCTCCTTGCGCAGCGTATCCGCATCGCGGTAGCCCGAAATGCCGGCAAGCACCTCGGACGCTTCGTCATAAGCGCCGTCGTCCACCAGCAGCGCGCCCTTCTGGTAGGTGGCCTCCGCTATCGCTTCCGTGGCGCCCGGGTATGCGCCCAACGTCTCCAGAATCGCCAGCGCCTCCTCCACCAACTCCAGCTCGCCGCTTTGCGCATACTGCTGCGCCAGCAGCAGGTCGCACTGCTTTACCTGGTCGGCGGCGTCCCGGTAGTCCAGAAGCGACTCAAAGCCCACGCGCGCCCCGGCGATATCGCCCGAGGACAGCGCGGCGCGCGCCGTCTGATATTTCAGCTCCGGCAGGCCCAGCACCACGAACAGATACGCCGTCACGCCCACCACCACCACCGCGCAGACGACCGCCGTGCGCATCCGGCGCGCGCGGCGTTTCCGGCGCGCGCGGTCCTGGCGGATGAATTCCTGGCGTGAAGCTTCCTCGCGCGCCTGGCGCGCCTTTTCTTCCAGCTCCTGCTCGCGCCGGTCGATGACCTCCTGGACCGCCTCGGCGTTAAAGTGCTCGAAGACGTGTTCGCGGTCGCGCCCGCAGCGGCGGCATGTCAGCTCGTCCAGTCCGTTGACCCGGCCGCAGACGCACATCCACGCATGCTCCTGCAGGTTCGGGAAGCCCGCCGCGTCCTGGCCGGCCACATAGCGCAGCTGCTCCAGACGGCGGCTCGGCGGCAGCTCGTTCGGCTCGTATTCCACCAGGCGCGCCTCCTGCGAACGGCGCCAGTCGCTTCCGTCTTCAAACCATGCCTTGTCTATCGTCAGGTCGATGGCCTCGACCGCCAGCCCCTCGGCCGATATTTCCACCACGAACGGTTCCCGGCCCTTCGCATCCAGCGCCATGGGCCGTTCCACACGCCGGGAGAGCACGTCGTCCTCCTTGCCAAAGAAGGTCAGCGTAATCTGAATGGAAGAAATCGCGCGCTGATCCAAATTAAAAAACGTAAACGAGCATGCGGAATTCTCTTCCGTAGGCAGGGCGTATTCCCATAACTCGATCGGGCATGAAAGATCAACTCTCATCAAGCGCACCTCCGTGTGCCAAATGGATAGAATTTCCCGACTATCACTATAAAGGATGAACGCGCGAATGTCAAGGACTGCCACTTTGCAACGGGCTGTGAGTGTGCTATACTGAGCGTGTCGGGCGGGCGCGCCGAAGCGCCCGCAGGCACAGTATCTGCAATGGCATAAGCGAGGGATGTATGCGCAAATTCAGTCTTTTCACGCTTCTTCTGGCCCTTCTTGTCTCCCTTTTTTCGACGGCGTCCGCCGAGATGCCGCCGGTCATGGAATGGTCCTGGCTGGTGGAGCAGCTCGCTTCCGGCGCGGAGACGGTAAAGATTCCCAACAACATGGTCAGCGACGGCACGCCCCTGCGCGTCGAGGGAACGGTATCCATTGACGGCGGCGGGTATACGCTGACGGGCGCGCAAATCGAAAGCGGCACGTTCCTGCTGACCAACGTCACGCTGCAGGGCGTGCACGGCGTGGGCGACGAGGACGGCGGCGCGGGCCTGGCGCTGCTGGGCGACGGCGCGGTCGCGGTATTGGGCGAAGGCGTGCGGGCGCTTGGCGGTACGGGCGGGCCGGAGGCGCTCCGCGGCGGCGCGGGCGTCCTGTTGTGCGGAGAAGGACAGGGACTGATCCTGCGCGCAGACGCAACGGCGACCGGCGGCGTAGGCCGCACGCTGGGCGGTTCCGGCGTGCAGGTGGAGGGGTGCGGCTGCGAGGTCATCGTCACCGACGACGTCTCGCTGCTGGGCCGTGAGGGACAATACCAGGGCGGCGCGGGGCTGGAGGCGGCCGCCTGTACGAGCCTGAAGCTTTCCGGCGCGGCTGCCGTGACCGGCGGCGGCGCCGTATATAACGGCGGGGCCGGGCTGCTCTCCGGCGTTTGCGAAGCCTGCGCCCTGCGGGGCAGCGTCTCGCTGGAGGGGCAGACCATGTTTGCCGGCGGCGTGGGGCAGGTCGGCGGGAACGCCGTAACCGTGGCGCGCCAGAGTCCGGAGAGCGCCGTGGACGTCTCGCTTGCAGGCCAGGTCATGCTCCTTGGCGGCGCCGGTGAAACGGGCGGCGCGGGGCTGGCAGCGACGCTTTGCCGCGTGAGCGTCGAGGGCGACGGCATCCTGTGCAGCGCGGGCAACTACCTGCTGGACGGCGTTCCGGCGCTGAAGCTGGACGGCTGCGAGGTGGCGGGCGACCTGGACGCCGTATCCGCCGCCGAGGGGGTGCAGCTGGACTATTCGCCGGGCGTGAACGTATCCAACATCGTTGCCAACGCCATCGGCCAGCGCAGCGACCGGTACGAGCCCACCCTGGTGGAAAACGGATTGACTGAACGCGAGCTGTTCACGCGCTATAACAATATAAGCGTGGAAAGCGGCCGCGTGACACAGGCGGCCGTCAACGGCGGCGGCCTGCGCATCACCATGCGGGACGGCACCTACGAACAGCGCCTGGAATACCAGCAGCGCCTGATGAGCGACGGCGCGGAAGGCACGCGCCTGGTTTTGATTGCCAGCTCCTCGCAGGAGTGGATTACCGTGGAATCCACCGTGGCCGCGCTGGAAAAGCTTCTGTCGCTGGGCGTCACGCAGCTGGCCTATACGACGGTCGCGCCCACGTATTATGAGCGGATTCTGGACTTGCAGACCGTGGTGGATGCTGTTCACGCGGACGGGGAGCCCGTCGAGCGCGTGCTGTTCGGCACGGCGGACGATTGCGTGGTGTTCCTGCGCGAGGACGGCGAATGGGATTATCAGGAATCGCTGATGGCCGAGGTCGTGCGCCCGCTGGAAGCCGCACCGGAAGCGGAAGAGGCGGCGGAGAACGCGGACGGGGACAACGGCTGACGCTGACCCCATGCAGGCCCCTCCGGCCTGCAGCGGCTGCCCCGGGCGCAAAGCGCATGGCATCGCCTGGGGCAGCCTGAGGGGTGGAGCGATGGGGTCAGGAAGAATACTGCACAGCTTTGTGGGGCTCGTCCCACTTCTTTTCATTGGCATGGGCAGAGGTCGCGCCGATGTGCATGTCCTGGCTGTAGGTGGGGACCTCATCATAAT
>DVFI01000083.1 GCA_018713305.1 Candidatus Avichristensenella intestinipullorum | reverse complement strand
CAATCTCTCAGATACAGCTTCCACGCTGCATGGTTGCGCTTTGTATTCCAGGATATGCCATGGTTATCACGGGACGATTCCGTATCCCGGTCATCAAGCATGGGATACAACGGCATCTGGAAAGCGATGTTTACTTCGCCTTTGTCGCGGGCATACATGCACAACGCCGCCGTCAGGCCGCCACCCGCGCTTTCACCGCCCACCATGAGCTGGTTTTCATTACAGCCCAGTTCCCGAGCATGCGCTTTCAAATGCTTCAGCGCCGTATAACAGTCATCCAGGGCCGCAGGGTAGGCAGCCTTCCCCGAGAGACGATATTCGGGGGTCACTACGACTGCACCATATTTCTTCACCAGGGCAAGGGCGCGGGATATGTAGATCATTCCCGCCATGCCCGTAGCATAGCCTCCGCCGTGAATCCAGAGAATACCGGGTGTGTTCTCCCTGGGCTTTGCGTTGGTGGTTGGCTGCAGGATGAGCAGCGCAACGTTGTCCGCTTTTGCTTTGGTTACAGTATAGTCTTTCATTGCGCCCCCGGATTTCGCCTGGGTGAACCATCGCACAGATGGGTCCCATCGCGTGATGAAAAACGACTGGTTTCATT
This sequence comes from Candidatus Avichristensenella intestinipullorum, assembly GCA_018713305.1. Classification (GTDB taxonomy): domain Bacteria; phylum Bacillota; class Clostridia; order Christensenellales; family Aristaeellaceae; genus Avichristensenella; species Avichristensenella intestinipullorum. The sequence continues at coordinate 11,939 of DVFI01000083.1, read as the reverse complement.
ATACATCAATTTCCCTGAAAATACAGTGCTTTCAGCGGTGATGACGTCCTATCATGCCACTGCCTGACCTGCGCCAAATCCGCAGCGGAATGCCGCACAAAAGCCGGTAGTTTGACCCCGCAAGCGAGAATCCATCCCCGCCCCGGCACATGCGCGGCCACGGACGCCGCCGGACAGCGGGCCGCTGGCGGGCGGGACCCGCTCTCAGGCAGGAAGCGGATACAGGCCGGGCGTTCGCGGGTTTGTCCGCGCATGTGCGCGCGGGAGAGTGTTTTTCGCAAAGCGCACACGCATTGCGAGGCATTTTGCACGATTCTGCACGCTTGCAAACCGTCCGCAGCGCCCTTATAATGCTTGAGAGAATACAACGGGACAGGGGTTGACATCGTGGCGTTTTTGACGTGCCGCTTTTTTAGCCGGGCTTTGAACAGCAATGCTTCCATCCATGTCATCGTGCCTACGCCGCAGTCGAACGAGGCGGAAGAAAATGGCGCCGTCTATGCGTCCAGCGGCACGTTCCCCGTGGTGTACCTGCTGCACGGGCTGCATGGCGACTGCAATTCCTGGATGCGCCTTTCCCGCATTGAGCATTATGTGCAGACGCGCCGCTGCGCCGCGGTCATGGCCTCCGGCGGCAATGCGTTCTATCAGGATATGTACCGCGGTCCCGCCTACGCCACCTTCTTCACCCGGGAGCTGCCCGCGCTGGTGTGCGGCCTGTTTCCCGTGTCGTCCCGGCGCGAGGACACGTTCATCGCGGGACTGTCCATGGGCGGCTACGGCGCCTGGCATCTGGCGCTGGCCGCGCCCGACGTATTTTCCGCCGCGGCCAGCATGTCCGGCGCGCTGGACATCGCCGCGCTCTGCACGCCCGACGGCAAGCGCGCGGCAGATTCCGTCATTCACTGGGACGCCGTGTTTCAAAACCCGGACGCGCTGGCGGGCAGCGACAGCGACCTGTTCGCGCAGTATGCCCGCTGCGCGCGGCAGGGGCTGGCCCCCCGGCTGTTCCAGACCTGCGGCACGGAGGATTTCCTCTATGAAATGAACCTCTCGGCACGCGACCGGATGCTGGCCCTGGGCGCGGACTTGACGTATACGGAGGGCCCCGGCGAGCATACCTGGGACTACTGGGACCTGCACATTCAGGAAGCGCTGGACTGGATGCTCGGCGGCCGCACAGCGGGAACAGCCGCCGCAAAATGATGCAGGGCGACGGTCGATATGCCACCGTCCGGCGGGGATATACGGGCCGGCCTTTCGCCGCGCCGCGTTTTTCGGCCCGCCTCCCCCGGGCGGCACACCGTCCGCGCCGCAGGCCCGCGCGTGAGCCGGCTTTTCGACGCGCGCTGTCTGTTTTTCACAGATTCTTCCCATGGATATAGACGAATTGTGAAATTTCTTCCGGTGGATTGATTTTTCTGGTTTGAGGTCGTATAATATTCAGAAATTACGTATAATGATTCATTTCGCCGGAGAGGAGGCCTCGCACATGGCGAAGGTATACATCGACGGGAGCGCGGGAACGACCGGTCTCCGCATCCACGAGCGCCTGGTGGGAAGGCGAGACCTGACGCTGCTGCAGCTGCCCGAAGCGGAGCGCAAGAATATACAGGCACGTTCGCAGGCGCTCAACGAGGCGGACGTGGCGTTTCTGTGCCTGCCGGACGAAGCGGCGGTGGAAGCCGTTTCGCTGGTGCACAACGAGCGCACGGTGCTTATCGACACCTCGACCGCGCATCGCGTGCAGGCGGGATGGACGTACGGCTTTCCCGAGCTTCCCGGGCAGCGCGAACGCATCGCAGCCAGCCGGCGCATCGCCAACCCGGGATGCCATGCCAGCGGGTTCGTGGCACTGGTCGCTCCCCTGGTAGAGGCCGGCCTCCTGGCCGCAGACGCGCGCCTGAGCTGCTTTTCGCTCACCGGGTATTCCGGCGGGGGTAAAAAAATGATTGCCGAATACGAGGCGCAGGAGCGCAGCCCGCTGCTGGATGCGCCAAGGATGTACGCGCTGGATCAGCAGCACAAGCATCTGCCGGAAATGGCGGCGCTGTGCGGGCTTGTGCACGCGCCCGTATTCAGCCCCGTGGTGGCGGATTATTTCTGCGGCATGGAGGTCGTCGTTCCGCTATGCGCGGACATGCTTTGCGGCACGCCGGCGGACATTCGGGACGTCTACCGACGCTGCTATCCGGGGCCCGTCGTCCGCTATGCCGAGCCGCAGGACGAACGGTTCCTGTCGGCCTGCGCCTTTGCAGGCCGGGACGACATGCGCATCGGGGTATACGGCAGCGAAGACCGGCTGGTGCTGACCGCGTGCTTTGACAACCTGGGCAAGGGCGCATCGGGCGCGGCGATTCAAAACATGAACATCGTGTTGGGAGCCGAGGAAACGCTGGGACTGCATATAGGAGGGCAAACGGAATGAAGGAAATATCCGGCGGCGTATGCGCCGCGCAGGGGTTTACGGCCAACGGCATCCACTGCGGCATTCGCAAAAACCGGGCACGGCGGGATCTGGCGCTGATATACAGCGCGACGCCGGCCCATGCGGCGGCGGTATATACCACCAACCTGGTCAAGGGCGCGCCGCTGGAGGTTACGCGCCGGCATCTGCAGGACGGCAAGGCGCAGGCCATCCTCTGCAACAGCGGCAACGCCAACACCTGCAATGCCAACGGCATGGAAATCGCCGAGCAGATGAGCCGGCTGCTGGCAGGGGCGCTGGACATTGCGGCGGAGGACGTCGTGGTGGCCTCCACCGGCGTCATCGGTCAGCCGCTGGACATCGCGCCCATTGCGGCCGGCATTCCCCCGCTGGCCGCCGGCCTGTCCCGGGAGGGGGCTTCGGCCGCCGCGCAGGCCATCATGACCACGGATACCTTCCCCAAAGAAGTGGCGGTGGAGTTTACCCTGGGCGGCAAGGTATGCCGCCTGGGCGGCATGGCCAAGGGCAGCGGCATGATTCATCCCAACATGGCCACGATGCTTGTCTTTCTGACCACGGACGCCGCCATTTCCCCGCAGATGCTCCAACGGGCGCTGTCCACCGACGTCGCCTCCACCTTTAACATGATCAGCGTGGACGGCGACACGTCCACCAACGACATGGTGGTCCTGCTCGCCAACGGCGCCGCCGGCAACGAGGAAATCACCGGGGACGGCGAGGATTTTGCCGTGTTCATGCGGGCGCTCAACACCGTAACCGTTCACCTCTGCCGCCTCATCGCCGGCAGCGGGGAGGGAGCCACCAAGCTGCTGGAATGCCGGGTCACCGGCGCGGCCGACCTTTCCATCGCCCGAACCGTCGCCAAGGCCGTCATCTGCTCCAGCCTGCTCAAGGCCGCCATGTTCGGCGCGGACGCCAACTGGGGCCGCGTGCTGTGCGCCATCGGCTACAGCGGCGCGCCCGTGGACGTGCGGAAGGTGGACGTCTCCTTCCGCTCCCCGGCCGGCACGGTGCTGGTGTGCCGGGACGGCGCGGGCGTGGCGTTTTCCGAGGAAGAGGCCAAGCGCATCCTGCTGGAGGCGAACATTGAAATCCTGGTATCGCTGCACAGCGGCGATGCGGAGGCTTCGGCCTGGGGCTGCGACCTGACATACGACTATGTTAAAATCAACGGCGATTATCGCACCTGAGGAGGGCAGGCAGGCATGACGACACGGTTTTCCAACTGCGAACGCGCGGAGGTGCTGGTGCAGGCGCTGCCCTACATCCGGCGCTACAACAACAAAATCGTGGTGGTCAAATACGGCGGGAACGCCATGGTCAACGAGCAGCTCAAGCAGCAGGTCATGGAAGACATCGTCCTGCTCTGGCTCATCGGCATCAAGGTGGTGCTGGTGCACGGCGGCGGCCCGGAAATCAGCGAGCTGATGGACCGCCTGGGGAAAAAGGCGGAATTTGTGGACGGCCTGCGCGTCACGGACGAGGAAACCATGGACATCGTGCAGATGGTGCTCGCCGGCAAGGTGAACAAAACGCTGGTCAACCTGCTGGAAATGAAGTCCGGCAAGGCGATGGGCATCTCCGGCATGGACGGCTGTCTCATCGAAGCCCGCAAAAAGGACGAACGCCTCGGCTATGTGGGCGAAATCACCCGCGTCAACATCGGCCCGGTGCTGGACCTGCTGGAAAAGGGGTACATTCCCGTCGTATCCACGCTGGGCTGCGACAAGCAGGGACATGCCTACAACATCAACGGCGATACGGCCGCGGCCTATATCGCCGGCGCGCTCCGGGCGGAACGCCTGATTCTCATGACAGACATCGCCGGCATCCTGCGCGACCGCGAGGACCCCTCGTCCCTCATCCCCGAGGTCACGCTGGAAGAAGCCGACAGGCTTTATGAAGAAGGCGTCATTTCCGGGGGCATGATTCCGAAAGTGCGCTGCTGCATCACCGCCATTCATCAGGGCGTGCGCAACGCCATCATCATGGACGGCCGCGTGCCGCATTCCATCCTGATGGAGCTGCTGACCGATGAAGGCGCGGGAACCATGGTGATAGGAGGTCAAGGCCATGCATGAGGATACCATGGCGCTGGACAAGGCATATATCGCGCCCACCTACCGTCGTTTCCCCATCGAAATCGTATCCGGGCACGGCTCCGTCGTGTATGCCGCGGACGGCCGGCGCTACATCGACATGACCTCGGGCATCGGCGTGACCGCGTTCGGCGTGGCCGACGATTTGTGGCGGCAGGCCATCGCGGAGCAGCTCGCCCGGGTGCAGCACATGTCCAATCTTTACTACACCCAGCCCTGCGCCCGCCTGGCGCAGCTGCTATGCGAGCGCACCGGCATGAAGAAGGCGTTTTTTTCCAACTCCGGCGCGGAGGCCAACGAGTGCGCCATCAAAGTCGCGCGAAAATACGCGGCGGAGCATCGCGGCAAAGAATGCTTCACCATTGTGACGCTGGAAAACAGCTTCCACGGCCGCACGCTCACCACGCTGGCCGCCACCGGGCAGGCGCAGTTTCACGCCCTTTTCCAGCCGCTCACGCCCGGCTTTGCGCATACGCCCGCCAACGACCTGGAGGCCTGCATCCGCACGGCGGAGGAAAACCGGGCCGCCGCCATCCTTATCGAATGCATCCAGGGCGAAGGCGGCGTCAAGTCGCTGGAGCCCGCGTTCGTGCAGGGGCTTGCCGACTATGCCCGGCGCAGCGGCGTCCTGCTCATGGTGGACGAAGTGCAGACCGGCAACGGCCGCACCGGCGCGCTGTACGCCTACATGCACTACGGCATCCGGCCCGACATCGTCTCCACCGCCAAGGGGCTGGGCGGCGGGCTGCCGCTGGGCGCGACGCTGCTGGGCGAGAAGGTGGAAGACGTGCTGGGCCCGGGCGACCACGGCTCGACGTTCGGCGGCAATCCCGTCTGCTGCGCGGGCGCGCTGAGCATTCTCGGCCGCATCGACGACGCCTTCCTGGCGGAGGTACGCGCCAAGGGCAAGCATGTGTTCCAGGCGCTGGACGGCGCGCCGGGCGTCGTCTCCCTCAGCGGCCGCGGGTTGATGATTGGCATCGAAACGGTCAAGCCCGCGCCCGACGTGCTCAAGGCCTGCATGGACCGCGGCGTGCTGTGCCTGACGGCCAAGGACAGGGTGCGCCTGCTGCCGGCGCTGAACATTTCCTGGGACGAGCTGAAAGAAGCGACGGCCGTCATTCGGGCCGCGTGCGCCATGTGACAAAGGAGGAGTGACCATGTTTCTCAAGGGCCGCCATTTCCTGACGCTGCTGGACTTTACGCCCGAGGAAATCGTCCGGCTGATAGACCTTGCCGCGGACTTCAAGCGCCAGAAAAAAGCGGGCGTTCCGCACCGGCTGTGCGAAGGCAAAACCATCGCCCTCGTCTTTGAAAAAACCAGCACCCGCACCCGCTGCGCCTTTGAAGTGGCCGCAGCCGACTTGGGCATGCGCGCGGTCTATCTGGACCCCGCCGGCAGTCAGCTGGGGAAAAAAGAAAGCATCGCCGATACGGCGCAGGTGCTCGGGCGCATGTTCGACGGCATCGAATACCGCGGCTTTGGCCAGGAGCGCGTGGAGGCGCTGGCCCGGTATGCGGGCGTTCCGGTCTGGAACGGGCTGACCAACGAATACCACCCCACGCAGATTCTGGCGGATATGCTGACCATCCGCGAGCACTTTGGCGAATTGTCCGGGAAAAAGCTGGTGTATATGGGCGATGCGCGCTATAATATGGGCAACTCGCTCATGATTGGCTGCGCCAAGCTGGGGATGCGGTTTGTGGCATGCGCGCCGGAAAGCTATTTCCCCGCGCCCGCGCTGGTGGACGCCTGCCGGGACATCGCGCGCCAGACCGGCGCGACGCTGTCCTTCAACACCGACCCGCAGCACGCCGTCGACGGCGCGGACGTGATATACACGGACGTATGGGTATCCATGGGCGAGCCGGACAGCGTATGGGAAACGCGCATCCGCGAGCTGTCCCCCTATCAGGTCAACGCCGCGCTGATGGCGCGGGCCGGGCAACAGTGCCGGTTCATGCACTGTCTGCCCGCCTTCCACGACCTGGAAACCGAGGTGGGCCGCGCCATATACGACAGGTTCGGCATTTCCTGCATGGAAGTGACGGACGAGGTATTCCGGAGCGAACGGTCCATCGTCTTTGACGAGGCGGAAAACCGCATGCATACCATCAAGGCGGTCATGGCGGCGACGCTGTGACGGAAAAGAAAAAGAGGGATCCTATGGCTTATTTGCTGCTGGGAAACGGGCAGTTTTTCGAGGGAGAGCGCATCGGCGCGCCGGGCGAGCGCCTGGGCGAGCTGGTGTTTACCACGGGCATGGCGGGCTATCTGGAAACCCTGACCGATCCGAGCTATGCCGGCCAAATCGTCATGCAGACCTTTCCCCTCATCGGCAACTACGGCGTCATTGACGAGGACTTCGAGGGAACGCCTGCCATCAGGGGCTATGTGGTGCGCGAGCTGTGCGACGCGCCTTCCAACTTCCGCTCTCAGGGCCCGCTCAACGACTGGCTCAAGCGCCGGGGCATCCCCGGCATCTGCGGGGTGGACACGCGCGAGATTACCCGAATCATCCGGGAAGAGGGCGTGATGAACGCCATGATTTGCGATACCCTGCCCGACGACCGGGACGCCCTGCGCACCTATGCCGTGCGGGACATGGTGCGCCAGACCAGCTGCCGTCAGCCGGAAGTCTGGCCCGCCGAGGGCCGGACGCGATACCGCGTAACGCTCATCGACTACGGCGCCAAGCGCAACATCGTCCGCAGCCTCTGCCGGCGCGGCTGCGAAGTGACCGTCGTTCCGTTCGATACCCCGGCGGAAGCCGTCCTGGCCTCCGGGCCCGACGGCGTCATGCTGTCCAACGGCCCCGGCGACCCCGCGGAAAACGACGGATGCATCCGCGAAATCCGCCGCCTGATAGGCCGCGTGCCGGTGTTCGGCATCTGCCTGGGCCATCAGCTGGCCGCGCTCGCCATGGGCGGACAGACCGTAAAGCTCAAGTACGGCCATCGCGGCGGGAATCAGCCCGTGCGCGAGCTGGCCACCGGCCGCACCTACATCACCAGCCAGAATCACGGCTATGCCGTGGTGGCCGAAAGTCTGGCCGGAACGGGCCTCCTTTCGTTCCAGAACGCCAACGACGGCAGCTGCGAGGGCATTGAATATCCGCAGCACGGATGCTTTACCGTGCAGTTCCATCCGGAGGCCTGCAGCGGCCCCCAGGACACCGCCTTCCTTTTCGACCGTTTTCTTGCCATGATGGGAGGAACCTCAGATGCCTAAAAACCCGTCCATCCGGAAAGTCCTGGTCATCGGCTCCGGCCCCATCGTCATTGGACAGGCCGCGGAGTTTGACTATGCGGGCGCGCAGGCCTGCCGCGTGCTGCGGCAGGAGGGCATCAACGTGGTGCTGGTCAATTCCAACCCGGCCACCATCATGACCGACCAGCACCTGGCCGACGAGATTTATCTTGAGCCGCTCAACGCGCAGACCGTGCGCCGCATCATCGAAAAGGAGCGGCCCGACGGCCTGCTGGCAGGGCTGGGCGGCCAGACCGGCCTGACCATCGCCATGCAGCTGTCCCGCGACGGCACGCTGCGGGAATTCGGCGTGCGCCTGCTCGGTTCGGACATCGATGCCATTGACAAGGCCGAGGATCGCCGCCTGTTCCGCGATACGATGCAGGCCATCGTCCAGCCCGTGGTGCCCTCCGACATCGCCAACGACGAGCAGACCGCGCTGCGCATTGCCGAAGAAATCGGATATCCCGTCATTGTCCGACCGGCCTTCACGCTGGGCGGCTCGGGCGGCGGCATTGCGGACACGCCCGAAGCCCTGCGCACGCTGGCGCAGTCCGGCCTGGACGCCTCCCCCATCACGCAGATTCTGGTGGAAAAGTGCATTTCCGGCTGGAAGGAAATCGAGTTTGAAACCATGCGCGACAGTGCGGGCAACGCCATCGCCGTCTGCTCCATGGAAAACTTCGACCCCGTGGGCATCCATACGGGCGATTCCATCGTCGTGGCGCCGGCCGTTACGCTGGCCGACAAGGAATACCAGATGCTCCGCTCCGCCGCGCTGTCCATCATCTCCGCCCTGGGCATCGTCGGCGGCTGCAATTGCCAGTTTGCCCTGCACCCCGACAGCTTCGAGTACGCCGTCATCGAGGTCAACCCGCGCGTATCGCGCTCCTCGGCGCTGGCCTCCAAGGCGACGGGCTACCCCATCGCCAAGATTACGACGAAGCTGGCGCTGGGCTATACGCTGGACGAGATTATCAACGAGATTACCGGCAAGACGTGCGCCTGTTTCGAGCCCGCGGTGGACTATGTGGTGGTCAAGTTTCCCAAATGGCCCTTTGACAAGTTCGCCCATTCCAGCCGCATGCTGGGCACCCAGATGAAGGCCACCGGCGAAGTGATGGCCATTGGGCAGTCCTTTGAGGAGGCGCTGATGAAGGCGGTCCGCGGCGCGGAAATCGGGCTGGATACCCTCAACGCCGCCCCGCTGAGCGACAGGCCCGTGCTGGAACGCCTGCACGAGACCAACGACCGCCGGCTGTTTACGGTCTTTGAGGCCCTGCAGCAGGGCGTTTCCGTGGCGGAGATTGCGCGCATTACGAAAATCGACCCGTGGTTCCTGGCCAAGATTGCCCATTTGGCCGCATACGAACGCCTGCTGCGCGATCAGCCCATGTCGCCGGCCCTGTACGCGCAGGGCAAAAAGCTCGGCTATCCGGACGCGGCCATCCGCCGCATCAGCGGCGCAACCGACCTGCCCGAGCACCACGCGCGCTATAAGATGGTCGATACCTGCGCGGCGGAGTTTGCGGCGCAGACGCCCTACTTCTACTCCTGCGCCTTTGGCGCCTGCGAGAGCCGGACTTTCCCCCGCAGCGGCAAGCCCGTCATCGTGGTGCTGGGCTCCGGCCCCATCCGCATCGGCCAGGGCATCGAGTTCGACTACAGCTCCGTACACTGCGCCTGGACCCTCCAGAAGATGGGATACGACGTGGTCATCATCAACAACAACCCCGAAACCGTCTCCACCGACTATGACACCGCCGACCGCCTGTACTTTGAACCGCTCTGCCCCGAAGACGTCATGGACATCCTGGCGGTGGAGCAGCCGGTCGGGGTCGTGGTGGCCTTTGGCGGGCAGACGGCCATCAAGCTGACGCAGTTTCTGGACGGCCAGGGCATCCGCATCCTGGGCACCTCGGCCGAGAGCATCGATATCGCCGAGGACCGCACGCGCTTTGACGCGCTGCTGGAAAGCTTCGGCATCCGCCGGCCGAGGGGCATGGGCGCCCGGACGGTGCAGGAGGCGCTGGACGCCGCGCAGGCGCTCGGGTATCCGGTGCTGCTGCGGCCCTCCTACGTTATCGGCGGCCAGAACATGACCATATCCCGCACGCCCGAGCATACCCGCCGGTACATGGAAGCCATTCTGGCCGGCGGCATCGACAACCCGGTGCTGGTGGACAAGTACATGCCCGGCACGGAGCTGGAGGTGGACGCCATTTCCGACGGGGAGAGCGTGCTCATCCCCGGCATCATGGAGCATATCGAGCGCGCCGGGGTGCATAGCGGCGACTCCATTTCGGTCTACCCGCCCTATAACCTCAGCGACAAGCACCTGCAAAAAGTATGCGACTGTTCCGAAAAGCTGGCGCTTGCGCTGAAAACCCGCGGGCTTATCAACATTCAGTACCTCATTTATGAGGATGAGCTGTACGTCATCGAGGTCAATCCGCGCGCCTCGCGCACCGTGCCGTATATCAGCAAGGTGACCGGCGTGCCCATGGTGGACCTCGCCTCGCGCGTGATGCTGGGCGGAAAGCTGTCCGAGCTGGGGTACGGCACCGGCCTGTACCGCACGCCCCCCTACTGCGCGGTCAAGGTGCCGGTGTTCTCCTTTGAAAAGCTCCACGACGCCAACGCCATCCTGGGCCCGGAAATGAAATCCACGGGCGAAGTGCTGGGAATTGGCAAGACAATGGAGGAGGCGCTGTTCAAGGGGCTGACCGCCGCCGGCTTCTCCGTGCCCTCCCTGCACCGGCGGGACCGGCCCGGCATGCTCATCAGCGTCGAGGAAAACGACTACCAGGAGATTCTTTCGCTGGCGCGGCGGTTCTACGAGCTGGGCATGACCCTCTACGCCACCAGCGGCACGGCCGCGGCCATCGCGCAGCTGGGCATCGAAGTACACGCAGTGCGCAACGCCACCGAGACGGACGAAATCACCCGCCTGATGGAAAACGGCCGCGTGGACTACCTGCTCTACACCGGCGCGGTCAAGGACGCCACCGTGGGCGATTTTATCCGACTGCACCGGCGCGCCATGCAGCTGGGCATCCCCTGCCTGACCTCCGTGGACACGGCCAACGCGCTGGCCCGCATGCTGGAAAGCCGCTTTAACGCCTCCAACACGGAATTGGTCGACATCAACCGCATGCGCGCCTGGCGGCAAAAGATTCACTTTGCCAAGATGCACTCCTGCGGCAACGACAACATCTTCATTGAAAACTTCGATCAGCGCATCACCTGCCCCGAATCCCTGTGCGTGAGCCTCTGCGCGCCGCACTACGGCATCGGCGGCGACGGCATCGTGCTGATTGAGACCTCCCGCATCGCCGACGCCAAGATGCGCGCCTTCAACCGCGACGGCAGCGAAGGGCGTATGGCCGGCAACAGCATCCGCTGCGTGGCCAAGTATCTCTACGACAAGGGGTACATCCGCAGCGAGCATATGACCATTGAAACCGTCAGCGGCGTGCACAGCCTGCAGCTCTATCTGCGCAACGGCAAGGTCAGCTCCGTTTCGGTGGACATGGGCAGGCCGGACTGGCTTGCCGCCCATCTGCCCGCCAGGACGGACGAACGGGAGCTGGTCGCCTATCCGATGCAGGTGGACGACCGGGCATGGCGCGTCAGCTGTCTTTCGGTGGGCAACCCGCACTGCGTGGTCTTCTGCGACGCCATCGACGGCCTCGAGCTGGAAACGCTGGGGCCGCAGTTCGAATACGCCGAGCTCTTCCCCGAGCGCATCAATACGGAGTTTGTGCGCGTGGTCAACCCGACCAACCTGCGCATCCGCGTGTGGGAGCGCGGAAACGGCGAGACGTTTGCCTGCGGTACGGGCGCGTGCGCGGCGGTGGTCGCCGCCATCCGAAACGGCTATTGCGAAAAGGATACCGAAATCACCGTGCGCCTCAAGGGCGGCGACCTGTCCGTGCGCTACACGCAGGACGGTATCTTCCTGACCGGCAGCGCCGTACAGGTCTACGAAGGCGAGTTTGAATACTGACCCGCAACGGCGGGCAGAGGGCGAAAGCATCTTCGGCCCTCTGCCCGCCGGCAAAGTTCTGCCGGGAACCCGGTTGTCAAAACGGACGCGCATGCCTCCGTTCAGACCCAGACCGCCGACAAAGGGGCTGTT
>DVFI01000082.1 GCA_018713305.1 Candidatus Avichristensenella intestinipullorum | reverse complement strand
CGGCCGAGGACGCCGAGGCGGAGAAGATGCTCCAGGCGCGCGCTGCGGCGCGCAAGGAAAAAAACTGGAAGGAAAGCGATCGCCTCCGCGACGCGCTGCGGGACATGGGCTATATCGTCGAGGATACCCCCCAGGGGCAGAAACTCCGCCGCGCCTGAGGCGTTGTCAAGCGCGCAGCTTTGCGGTATAATCAGTCGCGGGAGGAAAGAGCGTTGAAAGAATTGCTGGAGGTGCTGCGCCGCTCGCCGGTCATCGCGGCGGTGCGCGGACAGGAAGCGCTGGACGCGGCGCTCGCCTCTCCCGTGCGCATTGTGTTTCTGTTGGGGGGCGACCCGTTCACCCTGCCGGCGTTGACGCGCCGTGCGCGCGAGGCGGGCAGGCCGGTGTTTGTACACATGGATTTGGTGGAGGGCGTCGGACGCGATGCCGCGGGCGTGCGCTGGATTGCGCGCATGGTAAAGCCGGAAGGGATTCTTTCCACGCGCGCCCCGCTCCTGCGCGCCGCGGCGGGCGAAGGCCTCCGCACGGTGCTGCGGATGTTCCTGGTGGATTCTTCCTCGCTGGAAAGCGGCGAGCGCATGATCAAAAGCTGCGCGCCCGATTTGGTGGAGGTCATGCCGGGACTGGCCACGCGGGCGATTGCGCGCCTGGGCCGGAGCATCGCGCAGCCGGTTATCGGCGGCGGCATGCTGGAGCGGCGTGCCGATGTGGAAGCCGTGCTGCGCGCGGGCGCGCTGGCGGCGTCCACGTCCAATGCCGCGCTCTGGACGCTGGCAGCATGGCAGGACGGAAAGGAAAATGGCGAATATGATGGACAAAACAATGGATATGGGCAGCCGTGACGTGGCCCGCGCGGCGCTGGTGATGAGCATGACCCGCTCGCGCGAGGAAGAGAAAAGCTGCAAGGCCATGTTTCTGGAGGAAGGCATCCGCACGGCGGCGGTGGACTATGGCGGGGAATTTGTGACCTCGGTGATGCGCATTGTGGAACGCACCGTGGTGGCCGCCAAGCGGGAAGGCCTGATTACGGATACCCATCTGGACGAGGGCGCGGCCATGGGCGCGGCGCGCGAGGCGCTCTCGCAGATTACCACCAAGGCGCTGGGCCTGAACATTGGCGGCAAAATCGGCATCGCGCGTTCGGGCGAGCACATTGCCGTCGCGATGTTCTTCGGCGTGGGGCTGGTGCATCTCAACGAGGTCTGCGTGGGCATGGGCCATCGGGCCATTTGACGGAGGATACTATGGCGTTGACCATTGCCATCGACGGGCCGGTGGGGGCGGGGAAATCCACCATCGCTTCCATGCTGGCCCATTCGCTTGGGATTTTGCATCTGGACACCGGGGCCATGTACCGGGCGCTGGCGCTCAAGGCGCTGCGCGAGGGCGTGGATCCCCGGGACGCCGGCGCCGCCGAGGCGCTGTGCGCCCGCACGGATATCCGCGTGGGCCTGAACAACGGGGGCCAGCGCACGTTTCTGGACGGCGAGGATGTGACGGGGCTGATTCGCACGCCCGAGGTCAGCGCGGCCGCGTCCGCCATTTCGCTGGCCGCGGGCGTGCGGCGCGATATGGTCTTGCGCCAGCGGCGCTGTGCGCAGCAGGCGGACATGGTGGTGGACGGACGGGATATCGGCACCCGCGTGCTGCCGGACGCGGCGTTTAAGTTCTTTCTGACCGCCTCGCCGGAAATCCGGGCCCGCCGCCGGTATGACGAGCTGCGCGCGCACGGTGTGGCGTGCGACTATGCGCAGGTGCTCCGGGAGCTTATCGCGCGGGACCGGCAGGATACGACCCGCGCCGTGGACCCCCTGCGCCGCGCCGAGGATGCGCTGGAGATTGACAGCAGCGGTATGACGCAGGAACAGGTGGTGCAGACGATGCTGCGCGTGGTGAAGGAGCGAAAAGCATGAAAACGGAGAAGACGTTCTTGTATACGCTGGCGCGGGGAATCGCCGCGTTTCTCTACCCCTGTGTGTTTCTGGCCAAGGCCCGCGGCGTGGAAAACTTTCCCCGGGAGGAAAACTGCATCATCCTGAGCAACCACCTCTCCGCCTGGGACCCGATCACCATCGCACATGTCTACAAGCATAACGAAATTCATTTCATCGCCAAGGAATCGCTCTTTCGCAACCGCGCGCTCAAATGGTTTCTGGGTCGCCTGCACGCCTTCCCGGTCAGCCGCGGGGAGGCGGATTTGGCCGCGATGCGCACGGCGCTGAAGGTCATCGCGGACGGACATGTGCTGGGCATTTTCCCGGAGGGCCATCGGCGGCATACCCCCGGCTGGGAACCGGGCAAGCTGGAAACGGGGGTCGCGGTGATGGCGCTGCGCAGCCGCGTGCCCGTGGTGCCGGTCTTCATTGCGGGAAAATACCGCATTTTCGGCAAGATTCGGGTCGTGGTCGGAACGCCTCTGGACATGGACGACCTGCGGGCGCGGCGGCCGGACGCGCAGACGCTGGAGGAAGTCAAGCACCGCATCCTGGACAGCTGGGAGGCGCTGCAACGACAGGCAGACTGGTAAGGTATCCATACGACCCGCTGTCGCGGCGGGTCGTATTTTATGAGAAGTAGTTAAGAAATTTTTCAAAAAAACGGATGGGCTGGCAGGAATTTGGGAATGTATATCGAAGTGTGAGAAGCAAGTCTCCGCAGTTTGCCCTGGAGGATGCACGTGCCGGTTGAGATAGGAAAACATGCTGGGTTCTGTTATGGCGTGCGGGCCGCAGTGGACAGGGCGATTGCCGCCGCGAAAGCGTCGGGGGGTTGCTGGACGCTGGGCAGCCTGATTCATAACGAGCAGGTGCTCCGCCGGCTGGAAGAAGCCGGCGTGCGCCGTGCGGAGACGGAGGACAGCCTCCCCCCGGGTGCGACGGTGGTGATTCGTTCGCACGGCGTGCCGCCGGAAACGCTGGAGCGCCTGAGCGCGCGGGGTTTCCAGGTGGTGGACGCTACCTGCCCGAATGTGGCGCGCGTCCACGCGTTGGTGCGCGCTTACAGCGAACAGGGCGGAACCGTCCTGATTGCCGGCAGCGCCGAGCATCCCGAGGTCGCGGCAACGGCGGGCTGGTGCAAGGGGCCGGTGTACGTGGTGGCCGACGAGGCGCAGGCCGCCGGGATTTCGGGCGTAGACAGCGCGCTGCTGGTCGCGCAGACTACGCTGCCGCACAGGATATGGGACGGCATTGTGCGCGTGCTGCGCGGCCGCGTGCCCCGGCTGGAAGTCCGGGACACCATCTGCGCGGCGACGGCCGCCCGGCAGGAGGAAGCGGAGAAGCTGGCGCGGCGGGCTGATGTGGTGCTGGTGGTGGGCGGCCATGAAAGCGCCAATACCCGCGCGCTGTACGATACTTGCCGGAGCCGCTGCGGCCGGGTCTATTTTCTGGAATCTGCCGCCGGGATCCCATGGGGGGAAATCCGGGCGTCTGATTATATTGTGATAACCGCCGGCGCCTCCACGCCGGATTGGTCACTTAAGGAGGTTGCGACACGTATGAACGACTTGGAACAAAACGTCCCGCAGGAAACCACAGAACAGCCTTCCGTAGCTGAGCCCGCAGAAGCCCAGCCCGTCGTGCAGGAAGCCGCGCCGGCAGAACAGCCGGCCGCCGAGCACGCGGAAAACAGCTTTATGGCCGATGTCGAGGCGACGCTGGTGACAATCCGGCCGGGCCAGACCATTACGGGCACCGTCGTGCAGATTACGGACGACGAGGTATGCGTGAATATCGGCTATAAGTCCGACGGGCTGGTCAAAAAAAGTGAGCTGGTTACCCAGGATGTCAAAGTGGGCGACGAAATAGACGTGGAGGTTGTCAAGGTCAACGACGGGGAAGGCAATGTGGTGCTTTCGCAGCGCAACATCGTCAACCGCCGCAACTGGGACGCCCTGATGGCGCAGTACGAAAACAACGAATACGTGACGGGCGTGGGCAAGGAAGCCGTAAAAGGCGGCCTCATCGCCAGCGTAAACGGCGTGCGCGCCTTCATCCCCGCGTCGCAGCTTTCGCAGCGCTATGTCGAAAAAATCGAAGACTTCGTCGGCAAGGAAATGAAGTTGAAGATTATCGAGGTGGACAAGGCGAAAAAGCGCATCGTCTGCTCCCGCAAGGCCGTGGCCCAGGAGGAAGCCGCCGCGCGCAAGAAGGAAGCCTGGTCCAAGCTGGCGGAGGGCGAGGTCATCCCCGGTATCGTCCGCCGTTTGACCGATTTCGGCGCGTTTGTGGACGTGGGCGGCGTGGACGGCCTGGTGCATGTGACGGACCTGAGCTGGGGCCGCGTGCGCCATCCCAGCGAAGTCGTCTCCCCGAACCAGGAAATCATGGTGAAGGTGCTCTCCCTGGACCCGGAGCGCGAGCGCATTCAGCTGGGCTACAAGCAGACCCAGCCGCGCCCGTGGGATGTGGCCGAGGAAAAGTATCCGGCCGGCAGCATCGTCGAGGGCAAGGTAGTCCGCATTACGACGTTCGGCGCGTTTGTGGAGCTGGAGCCGGGCCTGGACGGCCTGGTGCATATCTCCCAGTGCGCGCTGACCCGCATCGCCAAGGTGGAAGACGCCGTGCAGGTGGGCCAGATTGTGCGCGTGAAGGTGCTCAGCGTGGACCCGCAGGCCAAGCGTATCAGCCTGAGCATCCGTGCGGCGCTGGAAGAAGAAGCGTTTAACTACTCCGACGAGATTCCCGGCGAGGGGATGGCCCCGGCCGAGGAGCAGGAAACCGGCGACGAGTATGCCACGCCCGTGGATTACTCCGCCTATGCTGCCCAGGAGCCGGAGGGGGAGTAAAACCACGCTCTCCGGACCGGAAGCGATCACTCCGGTCTGAAGCATAAAGAAAACCAACGGACGTTCCTGTCGCCGTGGAGGCGGTGGCAGGAGGGTTTGGTTGGTTTTCGTCTTTTGGTTTCAAAAGGGGGCGCACGGCCGGAACATGATAGCGGAAGCGGCTTGCAGCCGCTCCTCGCGGCGTACACGCCGCCGCTGCGGATTTCATTTGGAGGGCTTCGGTCCGCCAAACCTCCCAATGGGGTTTTCTGCCGGTGCAGGCTGCCTGCGCATGGGCAGGCAGCCTGAGGGGTGGAGCGATGGGGTCAGGAAGAATACTGCACCGCTTTGTGGGGCTCGTCCCAGGCCTTCAGGTTGGCATGGGCAGAGGTCGCGCCGATGTGCATGTCCTGGCTGTAGGTGGGGACCTCTTCGTAGTAGGAGCAGCTGCCGTCATTGTGGGGGCAGGAAGACTTGACGATGTCAAGATCTGCATCCTTGAGATAGTAATTGGAGGCGCCATTTTGCCAGAACCAGTTGTCCTTTTCGGGATCGTAGTAAATTTCCCAGGGCGCATCGTCCACACCAACGTCATAGGGCAGGGCCAGCCAGCCGCTCTTTAAGTCCTTATACTTATTCTTCAGCGTGAGCTTGACCTCGTAGGTCGTGCCGATCT
>DVFI01000081.1 GCA_018713305.1 Candidatus Avichristensenella intestinipullorum | reverse complement strand
AAAGGATAGTATATCATACATTCCGGAAAAAAGCCAGAGGAAAAACGCAAGAAGTTGTATTTTTATTGGGCCGTATCCGATTCCTGCCCGGGAAACGGCCAGAGATCCGCCAGCGCGCGCACCCTGTCGCCTTTCCAGCCGACGGTCTCGCGGGCGCAAATCAGCGAATTGAGCACCGACTCTTCGCAGCATTCCGCGACCGCGCGGAACGCATGCTCCAGCAGGTCCTCGCGCAGCACGCGCTGCGTGCGAACCGGCTCGCCGCCTTCATGCGCAATGTCGGCCGCGGTGGAAAACCCCAGCATAATATCCCCGCTCCCGTGCCCGATAATGGAGCCGCAGCGCGCAAGCCCTACCGGCGCACGGCGCAGAATACGCCGCAGCTGGCGGTCCGTTACCGGCAAATCCGTGGCGACCAGCACAATCACGGAGCCCTTGTCGTCATCCTCCTTCGGCTGCAGGCGCGCAAGGAGCGACTTGCCGACGGCTTCGCCGTCGATGCGCAAGTCGGCGAGGCTTCCATGGTTCGTCAGCGCCAGCACGCCCAGGGTAAACGTCTCGTCCCCCACGGAAATCAGGCGCGACGCGGAGCCGACGCCCCCTTTGAGGCCATGGCAAATCATGCCGCGGCCGGCGCCCACCGCGCCCTCTTCAAAATCCTCGCACGCAGCCTCAAACGCACGGCGGACGTGTTCCAGGCGCACCGGCCGTCTGGCCAAATCGGACAGGCGGCCGTCGTGGCATTCGCCGACCACCGGATTTATCGACGTTGGAAACATTCCCTCTGCATGGCACCGCTCCAGCGTCGTCTGCACCAATGCGTCATGCACCAGCCCCACGTTGAGCGTGCCGGTCAGCGCAATGGGCGTCTCCAGCGTGCCCAGCTCCTCTACCTGCACCAGGCCCAGCGTTTTGCCGTAGCCGTTGAGCACATGGACGGCGGCCACCTTTTTATGGGCAAACGGGTTGTCCGGCCCGGGCTCTATGACGGTGACGCCGGTGCGAAAGGTATCATGATCGACCGTGCAATGCCCCACGCGCACGCCGGGCACGTCGGTAATCTTGTTCCGCTTTCCTCGGGGCATCCGCCCAATCTGCACGCCGTAGTCGGCAATTCTCTTCTGTTTCATATCAGCTGCTTTTTCTCTCTGTTCTGCGCCTGCTTTTCGCGCACGCTCTTTTTCAGGCGTTTGCGCGGGCGACGCTTGGCCTCGTCGACAACCTTCTGGTTTCTGGCAAAGCGGACGGGACCGAACAAGTATCCAATGGCGAACATCGCCGGCACGATGAGCGCCAGCACCGGGCTGAGCCGGTCAAACAACAGCGAGCCGGCGTCGGAAAGGGAGCCCGCAAGCCCCAAATACCCAAAGAGCATGAAGCGAACCGCCACGCGCAGATAATCCGTCGGCGTGGTCGTGATGGAAAGATTGCCAGCATAGGCCAGCGCGTCGCCCACCTCCGCGCGCTGCATATACGTGCCGAGCCAGGAGGGCAAGTCCTGCGGCGTATAGGCGTATGGCTGGGCGGTCAGGGCGACGTAGAGCGAAATGGAAAAGAGCGGAAGCGCGCCGAGCAGCATGGCGTACACCCCGTTCATGGGGCGATAGCGCCGTGCGTTTTCCTCCTTGTCGGGCGTATAGACGCCTTTGGCCTCGAGCTTGCTCAGACGGCGCGACATGGCCACGTCCCGCTCTCCCTGGTACGTGCCGTCCAGAAACGTAAACAGACAGGCGGCCGCGACAATCACGCCCGCCAGCAGAATGCGTATGGCGGGATTGGCGTCCATCAGGGCCGGCATAATCATGAAGCTGATAAACCCAAAGACCAGCTGATAGCCGAGCAGACGCAGCGCGATGCGCACTATGTTTCCCGCGCGCGTTTGTTTCACAGGCTTCCCTCCCCTTTTTTGGCCGCGGCGCAATGCAGCAGGCCCGCTTCCGTGGCCAGCCACGCCACCGCCACATCGTGCGGCCGCACGTCCAGACGGCGCGCCAGCTGCGCCGTAAAAGCCAGCCCGCACGTGACGCCGGCGTAGCCGCGCAAGTACCGGTCGTAGTATCCTCCGCCCTGCCCCAGCCGGTTCCCGGCGCAATCAAACGCCAGGCCCGGCGTCAGAATCAGGTCTATTTCCCCGCGCGGCACTTCCGCGGCGCCGGGCGGAGGCGCCGGAATGCCGAAGCGGTCGGGACGCAGAGACGCCAAGTCCCGCACTTGCGCCGCGTGCATCACGCCACGGCGCAGACAGCGCGGCAGCGCCAGGCGCTTGCCCCGTGCCAGAACCTGTTCCATCAGCGCGGCGGTATCCACCTCGTCCCCTACGGACGCATACAGCAGCACGGTCTGCGCCCGTTCAAACAGCGGCCATGCCAGCACATGCCGGGCGATGGCCTGCGACTGCCGGGCGCGCTCCTGCGCATCCAGGGCGGCGCGCACGGCCCGCCACCGGGCGCGGTCCCTGTCAGACATAGACGCGCGGAACCCGTCCGGTGGGAGAAAGCAGGATTTCATAGTCAATCATCCCGCACCAGGCGCCCATCTCCCGCGGCGTAATGGTCTGCCGACCCTGGGCGCCCAGCAAAACCACCTCGTCGCCCTCCGCCGCGCCGGGAATCCCGGTGACGTCCAGCATCGCCTGATCCATGCACACCCGGCCGATGACCGGCGCGCGCTGTCCGCGCACAAGCGCCCAGCCGCGCCCGCCGATGGCGCGATGGTATCCGTCCGCATACCCCACCGGCAACGTCATCACCCGTGTGGGCTGTTCGGCCGTGAACGCGCATCCGTATCCGACGGACTCCCCGGCCTCAATGGTCTTGACATATGCCGCGCGGGTCTTCCAGCAGACAGTCTCCCCCAGGCCGATGTCCGGCATGCCGGGAAAATCGGGCCGGGTATACATGGCGATGCCCGCGCGCACCATGTCGTAGGACAGCTCGGGGCAGCGCAGCTGCGTCGCACTGTTGGCGGCATGCACCAGAATCCCCGGGCATTCGGCGCGCACCGCCTCCACAACGGTCTGGAAGCGCGCGTTCTGCATGCGGGTAAAATCCAGGCTGGCCGCGTCCGACGCCGCAAAGTGCGTAAACACGCCGGTCAGGCGCACATGCGGGGCTGCCTGAACGGCCCGGCACACGGCCATCGCCTCCGCCACGCCGCGCACGCCGATGCGGCCCATGCCGCTGTCCACCTTGAGATGGACGTCCACCTCCCGTCCGGCCCTGGAAGCGGCCGCTTCCAGCCACGCGACGGTGGCCGCTTCAAACACGGTCTGCGTAAGATGCCAGCGCACGGCCGCTTCCGCGCCCTCCTGAGAAACGGCCCCCAAAACAAGAATGGGCGCAGAAATGCCCGCTTGCCGCAATTCCGCGCCTTCTTCCGGGATAGCCACGGCCAGGAAATCCGCGCCGTGCCGCAGCAGCGTCTGCGCACACGGCACTGCGCCCAGACCATAGGCGTCTGCCTTGACCACGGCCGCCGTTTTGGTATGCGCCGGAAGACGAGCGGCCAGCGCGGAGAAATTCCGCGCCAGCGCGCTCAGATTTACCTCCAATACGGTAGGACGAAACCTTTCCATCATAGCGTGCGCACTTGCTCCTGCGTGATGAGCTTCACTCCGCTCGCCTGAAGCACCCGATACGCTTCGTCCAGCTTGTCCACCCGGAAAATCAACAGCGCGTTGTTCCCGGCGCTGCGGACGAACGAATACAGATACTCAATGGAAATGCCCGCGTCGGTCAACGCGCGCACGGCCTGCGCCATGCCGCCCGGCTTGTCCGGGACGGAAACGGCCAGAACGTCCGTCACGCGCGCGGTGTAGCCTGCCTCACCGATGATTTTCGCCGCGCGTTCATAGTCGCAGACGATGCAGCGCAGGATGCCGAAATTGGTTGTGTCGGCAATGGACAGCGCTACAAGGTCAATACCCTCGCGCCCCAGAAGCTCCGCAAACTCCGCGAGCTTTCCGGGCTGGTTTTCGATAAATACCGAAATCTGCTGCACGTACACGAAAACCCCTCCTTTTGTTTCTTTATCGTACGCGCTCGTCCAGAACGCGCTTGCTCTTGCCCTCGCTGCGCGGCAGGCTTCCCGGCGGAACCAGGCGGATGGCCGCGTTGAGCCCCAGGACGGAGGCGATGTTGGAGGCGATGAGCTTTTCCGTCTCTTCGATATGGCGCACGGTGTCGCTCATCATCTCCGGCGTCAGCTCCACGCGGATTTCCAGCGTATCCAGGTTATGCCTGGTGCCGACCACCATAAGGAACTGCGGCGTGACGCCCGGAATGGAGGCCAGCACGCCTTCGACCTGCGACGGGAAGACGTTCACGCCGCGGATAATCAGCATATCGTCCGTGCGGCCGACCAGCTTGCGCATGCGCACATGGGTCCGCCCGCAGGGGCAGGGAGACGGATCGAGCACCGTCAGATCGTGCGTGCGGTAGCGCAGCAGCGGGAGGCCTTCCTTGGTCAACGTCGTGAAGACCAGCTCGCCCTGCTGGCCGTACGGCAGCGGCGCGCCCGTGTCGGGATCGAGCACCTCGGGAATGAAGTGATCCTCCCAGATATGCATGCCCTGCTGATACGGACATTCCATCGACACGCCGGGCCCCATCACTTCGCTCAGGCCGTACACGTCCTGCGCGGAAATCCCCAGCAGCTCCTCAATGCGGCGGCGCGCGCCTTCCGTCCACGGCTCCGCGCCGAACACGCCCGCCTCCAGCTTGAACTTCGACAGCGGGATGCCCATTTCCTGTATGGCCTCGCCCAATACCATGGCATAAGAGGGCGTGCAGGCCAGCGCGGTCGAGCCGAAGTCCTGCATGAGCATGACCTGCTTTTTCGTATTGCCGCCGGACATGGGAATCACGGACGCGCCGATGCGCTCCGCGCCGTAATGCGCGCCCAGGCCGCCGGTGAACAGGCCGTATCCGTACGCCACTTGCACAATGGAATCCTTGGTAATGCCGGCGCAGGTCATCGAACGGGCCATCAATTCCGCCCAGGTGTCGATATCGCGGGCCGTGTAGCCGACAACGGTGGGCTTGCCCGTGGTGCCGCTGGAGGCGTGAATGCGCACAATCTGGCTCTGCGGCACGGCGAACAGCCCGAAAGGATAGTTATCGCGCAGGTCGGTCTTTTCGGTAAACGGCAGCTTGTGCAGGTCCTCCACGCCCCGGATATCGCCCGGCATCACGCCGATGGCCTGCATTTTGGCGCGGTAGAACGGCACGTTGGCGTACACGCGCTTGACCAGCTCGCGCAGCCTCTGGTCCTGAAGCGCGCGGATTCCGTCGCGGGACATGCACTCGGCGGTCTTGTCCCAAATGATATGCTTAACCTCTTTTTTCATGTTCGTTTGCAGCCTCCCATCCGGCGAGGAACGCCCGCCGGTTCGCTTCAATCGTTTTGGACGGCACGCAGGCGGAGACGGCTTCCAGCCAGTCCTCCTGCGCGGCGGTCTGACCCTGGGCAAAGGCGCCCAGCAGCACAATGTTCACAGCGCGCTGCGCGCCGCAGCCCATCGCGACACGCAGCGCGTCAAACGCGAACAGGCCTCCGGCTCTGCCAAGGGTCGAAAGAAACGTCTCGGGATAAGAAGCCGTGCCGGACAAGACGGGCATCGGCATAATTTTCTGCTCGTTGACGACCAGACGGCCGCCTTCCTTCAGGTAGGGCAGCGCGCGCACGGCCTCCATCTGCTCAAAGGCGATGATGGCGTCCGCCGTTCCCTCTTCAATCAGCGGGCTGTACACC
This sequence comes from Candidatus Avichristensenella intestinipullorum, assembly GCA_018713305.1. GTDB lineage: Bacteria > Bacillota > Clostridia > Christensenellales > Aristaeellaceae > Avichristensenella > Avichristensenella intestinipullorum. The sequence continues at coordinate 37,865 of DVFI01000081.1, read as the reverse complement.
GTCTCGCCGATGCGCACGTGCGTAATCACGTCGCCGCCGCGCTGGCTCATGCCGTGCACTTCGCTGACCTTTACATCCCGCCCGGCGTTCATCGCCAGGCGTCCCAATACGCGGCTGGCAAGCAGGATGCCCTGCCCGCCCACGCCGACGATGATGATGTCCATTTTCATGCCCGGTCACCTCCCTTGATGCAGTGGAACGGGCAAACCTGCACGCACAGCCCGCAGCCGACGCACAGCGAGGCGTCGATATGGATGCCGTCCGTCCCGCGCGCAATGGCGGGGCAGGCGATGCGCATGCAGACGCCGCAGTTGCGGCAGGCCTCCACCTCCACGCACGCGCCGCGCGTCTTTTCCAGCAGCGCGCATGCGCGGCGCACGACGACCACCGATACGGCCTCCCGCGCCACTTCCTCGCGCACGACCGCCTCCAGCGCCTTCAAATCAAACGGGTCCACCTCGCGCACATGCGCCGCGCCGCAGGCCCTGCAAAGCTCCGCCAGGTCGATTTGCGGCGCGGGGTTGCCGTGAATGTCCTTGCCGCTGGCGGGGTTTTGCTGATGTCCGGTCATGCCGGTAATGCGGTTGTCCAGAATGAGCACGGTAATGGTGCCGCCGTTGTACACCGCGTCAATGAGCGAGGTAATGCCGCTGTGCAGGAACGTGGAGTCTCCGATGACGGCCACGCTGCCGCGGCTGAACGCCTTGCCGCGCGCCTTCTCCGCGCCGAAGGCCATGCCGATGGACGCGCCCATGCACAGGGTCGTGTCCATGGAGGAAAGGGGCGGCGTGGCGCCGAGCGTATAGCAGCCGATGTCTCCGAACACGTTGAGCTTTTGCCGCTTGAGCACATCGAACACCGCACGGTGCGGACATCCGGGACAAAGTGCCGGCGGCCGGGGCACGACGGGCTCTTCGTTGCGCAGGGGCCGGGAAACGCCCAGGAGCGCTTCGCGCACCTTTCCGACGCCCAGCTCGCCCTGCAGGCCGGTCTTCGCTTTTCCCGTACAGGCAATGCCCATGACGTGCAGGGCGTCCTCGATGAACGGTTCCAGCTCCTCCACCACCGCCAGCTCGTCCACCTGCGCGGCAAACGCGCGCAGGGCGGCTTCGGGCAGCGGATAGGTCATGCCCAGCTTGAATACAGAAGCGTCGGGCGCCGCCTCCCGCACATAGGCATAGCTCACGCCCGCGCAGACCACGCCCAGCGCGCGCCCGCGCATTTCGGCGCGGTTGATGGCCATGCCGGACGCATCGGCCGCCATTTTCTTTTCGCGCGCCTCGACCACCGGATGACGGCGACGGGCGTTGCCGGGCATCATGACGTATTTCTGCGGCTCCTTGGCCCAATCGCGCAGCGCCGCTTCCGTTCTTTCGCCCAGGCTGACCAGGGAGCGCGCATGCGCGATGCGCGTGGTCAGGCGCAGGATGACGGGCGTATCATAGGCCTCGGACATTTCAAAAGCCAGCCTGACAAAGTCCTTGCACTCCTGCGCGTCGGAGGGCTCCAGACAGGGGATGTGCGCGCCGCGCGCATGGTAACGGGTATCCTGCTCGTTTTGCGAGGAGAACATCGCCGGATCGTCCGCCACCACGACCACCAGCCCCGCGCGGATGCCGGTATAGGCGGCGGTGTAGAGCGGGTCCGCGGCCACGTTCAGGCCCACGTGCTTCATGCACGTCATGGCGCGCGCGCCGGACACGGCGGCGCCAATCGCCACCTCCATGGCCACCTTTTCGTTGGTAGCCCATTCCGTGTATATCTCCGGATAGCCGGCCGCCACTTCGGTAATCTCGGTGGAAGGGGTGCCCGGATAGCTGGAGATGACCCGGCATCCGGCTTCCCATGCACCGCGCGCGACGGCTTCGTTTCCCAGCAGCAATGATTTCGTCATCTTACTTACCCCTCAAATCCGTCACACGGCGCGCCTTGCCCTCGAAGCGCTTGAGGGTATTGGGCGACACCAGGCGCACCTGGACGTCGATGTTGAGCACGGTGCGCAGGCGGTCATGCAGCGCCTTTTGCAGAGCCTCCAGCTCGGAGAATCGCTCCAGCAGCCCGGCGTCGATGAGCTCCACCTTGACCGTCAGGCGGTCCAGGTAGTGCACGCGGTCCACTTCGATTTCGTAATGCGGACCGATGCCGCGCGTGTCCAGCAGCACGCTCTCAATTTGCGAGGGGAACACGTTGACGCCGCGTATAATGAGCATGTCGTCGCTGCGGCCCTTCACCTGCGCCATGCGCACCGTGGTGCGCCCGCAGGCGCACGGCGCATAGGACAGGCTGGTAATATCGCGCGTGCGGTAGCGCAGCATCGGCTGGCCGCGCTTGGACAGGGTCGTGATGACCAGCTCGCCCGTTTCGCCCTCGGGCAGAACCTCCCCGGTTTCGGGGTTGATAATTTCGGGCAGGAAAAAGTCTTCGTTGAAATGCTGTCCGCAGAACGCCTCGCATTCGCCGGCCACGCCCGGCCCGATGATTTCCGTCAGCCCGTAGTTTTCCGTCACCGTGATGCCCCAGCGGCGCGCCAGCTCCTGGCGCATTTCCAGCGTCGAACCTTCCGCGCCGAACAGGCCCAGCCGCAGATGAATATCCTCCATCATGCCCATTTTTTCCGCCGTTTCCGCCAGGTACATGGCGTAAGAGGGCGTAGCCACCAGCGCCGTAACGCCGAAATCGCGCATGATGTTGATTTGCCGCTCGGTGTTGCCGCCCGAGATGGGCACGATGGTCGCGCCGATTTTTTCCAGCCCGTAGTGCAGGCCGAACGCCCCGGTAAACAGGGAATAGCCAAAGGAAATCTGCACAATGTCCGTGTCGCGCGCGCCGGCGGCGACGGCCAGGCGGGCCACGCATTCGGCCCACATCTCCAGGTCGGACCGGGTATAGCCGGCCACGATGGATTTTCCCGTAGTGCCGCTGGAGGCGTGCAGGCGCACGATGTCGCGCATGGGCACGGCGATGAGCCGATACGGATAATTGTCGCGCAGATCGTTTTTGACCGTAAAAGGCAGGAGACGAATGTCCTCCAGCGTGCGGATATCGTCGGGCGTAAGCCCGCGCTCGTCCATACGGCTGCGGTACAGCGGCACGTTTTCATAGCAATGGCGCACCGTATGCTGCAGCCGTTCCAGTTGGAGCGCGCGCATTTGTTCGCGCGGCATGGTTTCCATCATCGGATTGTAAATCATAAGCATCCTCCCATTCTACCCGAATTATGCCTGTTTTCCCCTCCGCCCTACCTTCCTACGCCGCTATGCGGAGGGTTTGAAACATTATACAGCACCGTTGCGCAAAAGAAAAGAGCAAATCGAAGAAAATTCCGCGCACGGAAAGCTCATTCCGCCCATGTCGCGCAGCCGTAGGGCGGCAGGGTCTGCGTGCGCCCGAACACCGTGACGCGGCGGGCGCGGTCGCTGCGGTTGATGACAACTCCGGCGCGCTGTGTCTCGCTGCGGCGTTCGACGGCCACAACGTCCGGAAGCGGCGCTTCAATGGAAAGCGCGCCGTCGGAAAGCGCCGGCAGCGTGCGCTTGCGGGCCAAAGCCGTCCGGAACAACGCCGTCAGCGCCTCGTCCTCGCGGCCCCACGGGAACGGCGCGCGGCTGAAGGGATCGGCCGCCCCTTCCATGCCCGCCTCGTCGCCGTAATACACGCACGGCATGCCCGGCATGGCGACGGTGAGCTCCAGCAGCAGGCAGAGACGCCGTTTGGCCAGCGCGCGCTGCCGGGCGCTGAGGCGGATGCCGCCGCGCTTTTCACGCGGCAGATTCTCCCCGTCCATGCCGCACAGCACGTTCAGACAGCGCGCGCGGTCGTGCGAACCCATGATGTTCAAAAGGGCGTTGGCAAACGGCGCAGGGTAGTTTTCGTAGAGGGAATCCATCCTGCGCTTGAAGCCGGCCGCGTCCAGCGCGCCGGTCAAAAAGCCAATCGCCGCCTCGCGCAGCGGGTAGTTCATCACGCCGTCGAGCGTATCGCCCAGGCAGTACGAGCGCATTTGGCCGTAGCTGACCTTATGGGACGCATCCTCCCAGACCTCTCCGAGCACCATCGCCTCCGGCTTCACGCCCTTGACGCCTGCGCGCAGCAGGCGCAGGTAGGGCATCGGCAATTCGTCTGCCACGTCGATGCGCCAGCCGTCGGTGCCGGCCAGGGGCCACTTTTTGACCACGGCATCCGCGTCGCTCAGGAAGTAGCGGACCACCTCGGGCTGGTTTTTATCCAAATCCGGCAGCGTGGGAAACCCCCACCAGCACTTGTACATATCCGGCCACTGCTCGAACCGGTACCAGTTGCGATACGGCGAGTCGGGCTGTTCCCTGGCCTGAAGGAAAAACGGGTTTTCGCTGCCCGAATGGCTGAACACGCCGTCGAGAATGATTCGTATGCCCCGCGCCGCCGCGTCCCGGCACAGGGCGCGCAAATCGTCCTCCGTGCCCAAAAGGGGGTCAATGCGCTTCCAGTCCACCGTATCGAAGCGATGGTTGGTGGAGGCGTAAAAAATGGGGTTCAGATACAGCGCGGTAACGCCCAGCGACTCCAGATACGGCAGTTTGCTTCGGATGCCTTCGAGCGTGCCGCCGAAGAAATCGTGCGCTTCGTTGTCGCCGCTGTCCGGGTCTACGCACAGCAGCGGCGTTTCGTCCCAGGATGCATGGTATATGCGGCCCTCCGGCCGCTCCGTCTCGCCGCCGGGCGCAAAGCGATCGGGGAATATCTGATAGAACACCGCGCCGCGCGCCCAGTCGGGCGTTTGAAAGCCGGGCGCATAGACGGTCATCTGAAAGGAGCGCGCTTCGCCATACACGGGCGCGCCTTCTCCGCCCAGGCCGTCTTCGGCGTTGCCGTACCAATAAAACTGGCCCTGGGCCCATACCTGAAAGTCGTACCAGAGCAGGCACGGCTCCGCGGGCGTTTCCAGCCAGGCTTCATACAGCGAAGCGTCCTGGGCTGTCGGGCGCATGGGCAGGAAGCTCTCGCGCCCGTACCACAGACGCAGCAGAACGGAATCCGGCGCGCCGTCCGTCACGCGCAGCCGGATGCGCACGCGGGCGCCGCAGGGCTGCGCGCCGGCGGGGCTTCGGTAGGCCCCGTCGCGGCTGTCATGAAAGATATGCATGCCCTACCACCTCGCCGGCGCCAGGTGCCAGATGTTGTCGTTGTACTCCCGGATGGTGCGGTCGCTGGCGAAAATGCCGGAGCAGGCGGTGTTGGCAATGGCCATGCGCTGCCATTTGTCCGCGTTGCGGTAGTCCGCGCTGATGCGCTTTTGCGCCATGGTGTAGGAACCGAAGTCCTTGAGCACCAGGTAGGGGTCGGCCATGCCGCCATGGTCGCCGAACAGGAGCGAATGGTACAGCTCGTTGAACACGCCCGCTTCCGCCAGCGTGCCGTCAATCATCTGCGTCATGGCGCGGCGGATTTCCTGGTTGTTTTCAAACACCGTGGACGCCTGGTAGGTATTGCCGGCGTAAATGGCCTCCACTTCGCCGGCGCGCGCGCCGAAGATGTAGATGTTTTCCCGTCCGACGGCGGCGTCCATTTCCACGTTGGCGCCGTCGAGGGTGCCGATGGTCAGCGCGCCGTTCATCATGAACTTCATGTTGCCGGTACCGGACGCTTCCTTGGTGGCGGTGGACAGCTGCTGGGACAGCTCCGCCGCCGGGATGAGCACTTCGGCCGCAGAGACGCAATAGTTCTCCAGGAAAATGATTTTCAGCAGCTTGCTGGCGCGCGGATGCCTGGCGACCAAATCGCTGACCGCGTTGATAAAGCGGATGATGAGCTTTGCCCGGCGGTATCCCGGGGACGCCTTCGCCCCGAAAATGACGCAGCGCGGCGGCATGTCGTAATCGGGGTTATCCACGATGCGGTTATAGAGCACCAGCAGGTGCAGCGCGTTGAGAAGCTGGCGCTTGTATTCGTGCAGGCGCTTGGCCTGCACATCCAGCAGGCAATCCGGGTCGAACCCTTCGCGCTGGTTGAGGATGAGCCATTGCGAAAGGCGCAGCTTGTTTTCGCGCTTGACGCGGGCGAAGGACTCGCGGAACGCCGCGTCCTCCCGCAGCGGCAGCAGCTCGCGCAGCGCCTCGGCGTCGGTATGCCACTTGTCGCCGATGGCCTCGGTAATCAGCGCGGACAGGCGCGGATTGGCCAGCATCAGCCAGCGGCGGTGCGTAATGCCGTTGGTAATCGCGCTGAACTTCTCGGGCATCACCAGATGGAAATCGTGGAACGTCGAGCGCTTGAGGATATCGCCGTGCAGCTTGGAAACGCCGTTGACAGAATAGGAGTAGGCCACGCACAGGTTGGCCATGTGCACCTGGTTATAGGCCAGGATGGCCATCTGGGCAATGCGGTCCCAATCGCCCGGAAAGCGCTGCCAGAGCCGCTCGCAAAGGCGCCGGTTCATTTCCTGCAGAATCTGGTAAATGCGCGGCAGGTGCGTGCGCATCAAATCCTCGGGCCAGCGCTCCAGCGCTTCGGAAAGAATCGTATGGTTGGTATAGGCCACCATATGGGTGACCACATATTCGGCATCCTCCCAGGAGAAACCCTCGTTGTCCATCAGCAGGCGCATCATTTCGGGAATCGCCAGGCCGGGGTGGGTGTCGTTGATGTGAATCACGACTTTTTCATGCAGGCGGTGCAAATCGTCCCCGTGCTCGCGCTTGTATTCGGCAATGAGGAACTGCAGCGTCGCGGAGGTGAAGAAATAATGCTGGCTCAGGCGCAGCTGCTTGCCTTCAAAATGGTCGTCCTCGGGATAGAGCACCTTGCAGAGCACTTCCGCCATGCCCCGCACTTCCAGCGCCTGCTGGTAATTGCCCCGTCCGAAGGATGCCAGGTCAAAGGACTTGGGCGCGCGCGCGCTCCACATGCGCAGCACGTTGACCATATCGTTGTCGTAGCCGGTGACGGGCATATCGTACGGAACGGCGATGACGGGGGTATAGTCCATATGCCGGACATGCAGCTCGCCGCTGGACCAATCCTCTTCCAGCCGGCCGCCGAAGCGAACCTCCACGCTGTCCTCCGGCGCGGGGATTTCCCAGGAATTGCCGTGTTCCAGCCAGTTGTCCGGCAATTCCACCTGCTGGCCGTCCACAATGCGCTGGCGGAACAGGCCGTATTCGTAGCGGATGGTGCAGCCCATCGCGGGCAGGTTCAGCGTGGCCAGGGAGTCCATAAAGCACGCGGCCAGACGGCCCAGACCGCCGTTGCCCAGGCCGGGCTCCGGCTCCTCGCGCAGCAGGTCCTCCATATCGATGCCCAGCTCCGCAAACGCCTCGCGATAGGCGGACGTGGCGCAGAGGTTGAGCATATTGGACAGGAGCGAGCGGCCCATGAGAAACTCTACCGAAAGGTAATACAGCCGCCGGCCGTTGGCTTCGCGGATGGCGCGGCGGGCAGCCACGAGTTTCGCCATAATCTGGTCCCGAATGGTAGAGGCAACCGCCTTGTAAATCTGATTGGGGGTCGCCTCGGCCAGCGAGCAACCGTTGTGGCGCTGCAGCTTCCCAACGATGCTCTTTTTGACTTCCTCTTTGGTCAAGAGGGCATGCTGCTGCATGAAACAGCCTCCTTCATTTCTTTCACAAGTCTCGACGTTTTATTATATCAAAAATGCGAACGAGCGACAACGCTGTTGAAAACAGCGAAGCAAACTTTTCAAATATAAACAATGATTGCCATGCTTTTTCATATGGAAAAGATAAGAAATACGCCTTTGCGCGCCCTGAAAAAGCGTTTCCCGGCGCACCGCTCCGTCAGGCGAGGCGCCGGGAGGCGCGGGAAGCCGAAGCTTCCCGCCTGTCAAAAAGGCCGGCCTACCACTGGCCCTGCAGCGTATCCGTCAGGAAAAAGCGGAAGGTGTCCGCCGTAATATCGTGCGCGGTGGTGACGGTCGCGTTCATCACGCGCGCGCTGATGAGCAGCAAATCGTTGCGCCGGTAGAGCGGAATGAACGGCAGCTCCAGATACAGCTCCTGATAGAACCCCTCGTAAATGACCGTCTGGCGCGTCGCGTCGCTTTCATATTCGGCCCACTCCAGGAAGCGCTGGAGCGAATCGCTCTGATAGCCGGACGCGTTCAGATGGCTTTCCCCCGCAAACAGGGATGCCGAAACGCCGGGGCTCGCCGGCAGGCGGCGGGCCTGGAAATACATATCGCACTCCCCCGCCTCAATGCGCGCCAGAAGCTCTTCAAACGATACGGCCTCCACGGTCATATCGATTCCGAGCGCTTCGTAGTCCGCCTTCATCAGGGAAACGACCTTGTCCATGATGGGGTTGGGCGTATTATAGTGGAACGTAAAGGCAAGCGGCTCTCCCTCGCGGTAGCGGATTCCGTCCGCCTCCAGAAGCCATCCCGCCTCCTCCAGCAGGCGCGAAGCTTTCTCCATGTCATAGGGATACTGTTCTCCCAGCATGTCGCAGTTGACGCCGAAGGAATCAAACAGCAGCATGCCGAAAACCTTTCCGTAGCGCTCCACGGTATTATATCTCGCCCCGTCCCGGTCAAAGCCGATGGCCAGCGCCTGCCGCACGCGCGTGTCGGCAAAGATGGGGTTTTCGCTGTCCAGCCCCAGATATCCGATGACGTTGCCTTCCCAGGTATAGAGGTTGATAAAGCCGGATGTATAGTCGCATACCTTGTCTACCGCCTCAACGGAGCCGAGCATGCTGATGATGTCCACGTCGCCGTCGAGGATGGCGTCCAGCTCTTCGCCGACCGGCACGACCTGCAGCTGCACCGTGCCGATGTTCGGCGCGCCGCGCCAGTAATCGGGATTGGCCGAGAGCGTCGCCAGCGACTGCACCTCCAGGGATTCGAGCGTATACTGCCCGTACGTCATCTGCGTGGCGTCGGCCAGGCGCGCCACGGCCAGCGCCTGCGCCTGGTGGGCGGCGATGTCTTCCGGCTCCGTCGCGCTCTGCGGGCAGCGCATGTCGCCAAAGAGCGAGACGCGCAGCGCGGGAATGCCCAGATAGTCCAGGCAGGTGGGGTTGTAGGTTTCAAAGGTGACGGAGAACGAACGCGCATCGATGCGCTCCACGCCCGCAATGGTGTTGGCAAGGCCGGCGGCATATTCCTCCGCGCCCACAATGCCCGCGCGGCTGAGGTCGTAGGCGCCGTCATAGCCCGGCGTCAGAATCAGGTAGATGGCGTTGATGTAATCGTCGCTGGAAACCTGCACGCCGTCGGTATAGCAAACCCCTTCGCGAACGGTGAAGGTGTAGGTGCGGCCGTTGGGCGACACGGTCCAGGCAGCGACGCCCTCGCCGTTCTCGCCGGCGTTGTTGGCAAAGACCAGCTCGTCATACAGCAGCGAAGAAAGATAATTATCCCCGGTGGTTTCCGCCCAGAAGGGGTTGGTCACGCCCAGCAGATCCGGCACGCCATACACCAGCGTATCCGTGCGCGCCCGGGCCTTTTCGGGCAGATAGTCCAGCTTATTGGCCGTAAAGGGGTCAATTCTCCGGTTGATGGGCCCCGTCTCCGCCGCCTCTCCCGCGGGGACGGCCGAAAGCAACGCCAGACAAGCCAGCAGGCACGCCGCCGCTCTTTTGATGGTCATGCAAAACTCCTTCCCGCGCATGCGCGCTTACGCCTGTGTATCTCCGTTTTCCTGCCCGGGTTCCCTGCGCCGGTACAGCTTTCTTTCCAGCGACCACAGCCGCTCGCTGAAGCCGCCGGGCCGCACTTTGGAAAGCGCCGCGTTCATCTCGAAGATGCGCGCGTCCACCACGTCCAGATGGTGCAGCACTTCGGCCTCCGGGAACATGGGCGGTCTTGGGCTGCCGTATTCGGGCAGGCCGTGGTGCGAAAGCACCATGTGCTCCAGCATCATCAGGATTTCCTCGTCGCAGCCGGTCTCCCGCCCGACCGCGTCGATATGCACCACGCCCAGCACCAGATGGCCCAGCAGCATGCCGTTGGCGGTATAGTCGGACACCGTGCCCAGCGTGGAAGCGTTCAGCTCCCCTATCTTCGCCAAATCGTGCGCAATGACGCCCGCCGACAATAAATCACGATCCAGGGACGGGTATTCATCCGCATAGTGCCCCGCCATGCGCAGCATGCCGGTCATGTGGTGCAGCAGGCCGGAGCGTTCGGCATGGTGGAGCTTGGAGGCGGCGGGGAAATACGACAGCGCCTCTCCCGCGTCGTCCAGAAGGCGATGCATCAGCGCACGCAGGTCCGCGCGGGAAATGGCGTCCACGGCCTTTCGCACCTCCGCCAGCATGGCTTCGGCCGGTTCCGGCGCGCACGGCACCAGCGCTTCCAGCACGACCTTGTCCGTCTCGACGGCCTGGCGCATGCGTTCCACGCGCAGCTGCAGACGGCCGTTGTATTCGTGCACCAGACCGCGCACGCGCACGACGGAGCCGGCGGGCGGCGGCGCGTAAGCGCCGTCCCAGAGCTTGGCGTTGATTTCTCCGGTTCTGTCTCCCAGGGTCATGTCCAGATAGCGCGATCCGTTGGACGCGGCGCGCTGTTCGGCGGCGCGCACCAGCAAAAAGCCGTCGTAGCGCATGTCCTTTGCCAGGCCGGCAACCGGGGGGATGTCCATGATATCGCTCCTTACCGGGCGCTTGCGCCCCGTGTCCTATGGCTATCCTCTATCATATCCAAAAGAGCGCGCGGATGCAAGCCCTCCGGCAAAGACGGCCGGAATTTCGCCGCGCGCCCCGGCGGATGCGGGGCGCGCAGCCGCGCGTTCCTTGACAATTGCCGCCGCGCCGCCTATAATCGCTGTATCAACAGCAGGGGGATCGTATATGGCGGGCATCCTGATACTGCTTGCATATCTGGCGGCGGGCGTGCTGTGCGCGCGGGTGGCGCTGCGGGAGCATTCCCCGCTGGTGCGCGTGTGGATAGGGCTGTGCTTTGGCGTGCTGCTGATGATGTGGCTTCCCGTGCTGGCGGGGTTTATTCTGCGGTTTACCTATGCGGCGCAGGCGGTGGCGCTGGGCATGCTGGCAGCGCTCTGCCTGGCCTGCGCGCTGTATGCGCGCAGGCATCCCGGCGCGGTCCGCCCCATGGACGAAAGCGACCGGCGGATGGTATGGGCGCTTGTGTGCTTTGCGCTGCCCCTGACCGTGTTTTCCGCCTATTTGCAGCATACGCATACCCTGCGCGAGGTCGACGGTGCGCTGCATGTGGGGCAATCGACCTACGGCGACCTGTGCATGCATCTTTCCATTATCACCAGCATGCCGGGCTCCGCGATTCCGCTGGATTACAATTTCCTGCCGGGCACCACCATGGGATATCCCATCCTGACCGACGGCCTGAGCGCCTCTTTGTATATGCTGGGGCTGCCCCTGCGATGGTCCATTATCGTGCCCGGAACGCTCATGTCCGCGCTGGTATACGCCGGCTATCTGCTGCTGGCGCGGCAGATGTCGGGCAAGACCTCGGTGGCGCTGCTGGCGGGCGTGCTGCTGTTTTTCAACGGCGGGCTCGGCTTTCTTTACGATTTTGATTTGGCCGGCAGCGATACGTCCCGCATCGCCGAAATTTTCACCGGCTACTATACGACCCCGGCCAACCAGCCAGAGTATAACCTGCGCTGGTCCAATCTGGTGGTGGACCTGCTCCTGCCGCAGCGCACGTTCCTGGGCGGATGGACGCTGCTGCTGCCCGCGCTGTATCTCTCGCGCGAAGCGTTCCTGCGTCCGCGGCTTTCCTCCTTTGGCAAGGCGGCCGTGTTTGCCGGGGCGCTGCCCCTGGTGCAGACCCACGCCTTCGCGGCGCTGGGGCTGTACTGCGCGGGCGCGCTGGTATGGGCGCTGTGCACCCGCCGGGAGGAAAGGCGGGCGCTGCTGGCGGGCGGCGGCCTGTATCTGGGCGTGACGCTTGCGCTGACTCTGCCGCAGCTGCTGGCCTTTACGTTCCAGCAGGCCGGAAGCGAAGGGTTTGTCCGCCTGCACTTTAACTGGGTCAACTATGCCAACGGCGAGTTTGTCGATTTTTATCCGTGGTTCTGGGCCAAGAACGTCGGCCTTCCGCTGCTGGCGATGGTGTGCGCGCTGCTGGACTGGCGCAGGACGCATCGCATGGACGCCGTCGGCGCGGCGGTGATTTTTGTGGTGGCCGAGCTGGTGCTCTTCCAGCCGCTGGAATATGACAACAACAAGCTGTTTTATGTCTGGTACCTGCTCATGCTTCCGATGGCGGCGTCCTGGTGCGCGGAGCTCTGGAAGCGGCTCGCCCCGCACCGCTCGCGGGTGCTGCTGGCGGCGTTGTTCCTCAGCGGTTCGGTGCTGTCCGGAGCGCTGTCAATGGGCCGCGAGGCGGTATCGGATTACCAGCTGTTTTCGGCGGCCGAGGCCGAGGCGGCCGAATATATCAACGAAAACCTGGAACGCGACGCCCTGTTCATGACCGGTACGCACCACAACAACCCCGTCTATACCCTCTGCGGGCGCGATATCGTGTGCGGCCCCAGCCTGTTCCTGCACTGGCACGGGCTGGATTATCAGGGGCGCATCGCGGAGGTCATGGCGTTCTATCGCGACCCTGCCGGGCAGCGCGACATTCTGGACCGCTACGGCGTATCCTATGTGTATTTGAGCGATTGGGAGCGGTATGACCTCGCGGCGGACGAAAATGCGCTGGACGCGATGTTTGAGATTGTTTACGACATCGGTTCGATAAAAATCTATCGGGTGGCTTCGGAAAGCTGACGCCGTCCGCGGCGCCCGGAGATGCCGGGCGCCGGCTAGTCCTCCGTGTCAGTGGGCGGCGGCAGATGTTCGCAGGCCATAATCAGCGCGTCTTCCCGGTTATCCTCGTAGTAGCGCTTGCGGTAGCCCACGTCGATAAACCCGACCTTGCGGTAGAGCGACTGCGCCACCAGGTTGGAGCGCCGCACCTCCAGCGTCATCCAGACCAGCCCCATGTCCGAGGCCAGCTGCATCAGCGCGCGCGTCACCCTTTCGCCGTACCCCTGGCCCCGAAAGTCGGGATGGACGGCGATGTTGGTAATGTGCCCTTCGTCCAACACCAGCCAGACGCCCGCATAGGCGATGACCCGCCCGTCCAGTTCCACAACCAGATACCGCGCGCAGCGATTTTCCGTAATTTCCCGAATGAACGATTCGCGCGACCACGGCACGGAAAAGCAGCCCTTTTCAATTTCCTGCACATCGTCCACGTCGCCCAGCGCCATCAGGCGGATTCGCGCTTCAGCCATGCCTTTCCGCCTCCCTCGCCATGCGCTCCCGTTCCGCCTGCGGCAGGCGCAGATAGTATGGCAGCAGCCGCTCCCAGGGCATGGCGCGCTCCGGGCGCGAAAGCGCGAGCAGCGCCGCGCAGGACGCGCGAGGCGCCATCAGGTTGGCGGGCGCAAAGGCCGCGCGCGCGCCGAGCGCTTCGCGGATGCGGCTGCGGTGCGCGACCGCGCCGTCCCCGGCAAAGCAGCAGGGCCCTTCTGGAAGGTGCGCCAGAAACGTTTCCAGCGCCACGGCTTCTTCCGGCAGCACCGGCTCGGGCAGGCCCGTGTCGCCGGTGCGGAACGCCGAGGCATATACCTGTCCCGCCCGGGCGTCCTGCAGGGCGCAGAGCGTTCCCGGGAACAGCGAGATGCCCATGGCCAGCGTTTCCAGCGCGCTGACAGCAAAGCAGGGCTTGCCGGCGGCGTGCGCCAATGCGCGCACGGTTTCCACGCCGATGCGCACCCCGGTAAACGAGCCCGGCCCGTGCACGGCGGCGAGGGCGTCCAGCTGCGAACAGTCCAGCCCGCCCGCCGCCAGCGCCTGCTCCACCAGCGGCATCAGGCTCTGCGAGTGCGTCAGACCGTTCTGGCACGTCGCTTCAAAGACGATTTTTCCCCCCTGCGCAAGCGCCACGCTCAGGGACGGGCCGCAGGTATCCAGCGCTAGCAGCGTATGCATATGTTCTCCATCTCCCGAAAGCCGCCCATGGGCGTGAGCGTAATCGCGCGCGTTTCCGGCGTTCCGGCGCGCTCAATGGCGATTTCCAGCCGGGCTTCGGGTAGCGCCTCCGCGCACCGGTCGGGCCATTCGACCAACGACACATACCTGCCGCCCACAAATTCGGCGAGCCCCGCGTCGTAAAACGCGTCCGCATCCTCCAGGCGGTACAAATCCAGGTGCGTCATGGGAATATCGGCCTGGTCGTAGACGTGGAGCAGCGTGAAGGTCGGGCTGGCAACGGGCCCGCGGACGCCCAGTCCGCGCGCCACGCCCCGGGCGAACACCGTCTTGCCCGCGCCCAGCTCTCCGCGCAGCCACAGCACGTCGCCCGCGTGCAAAAGCGGCGCGAGCGACATGCCAAACGATTCCGTTTCCTTTTCTCCGACGACGAACCGCGTTTTCATCCTTCGCTGACCAGCTCGCCGTTCACATATACCTGGCGGACGTGCGAGCGCGCGTCCAGCGGATGCCCGTCGTAGAGCGCGAAGTCCGCGTCCTTGCCCGGCTCCAGGGAGCCCAGCCGTCCGTCCATGCCGATGGCCCACGCGCCGTTAATCGTAATGGAGCGCAGCGCTTCGCGCTCGGGCAGGCCCGAACGTACGGCCAGCGCGGCGGAAAGGATAAGATACTGCAGCGGGATGACCGGATGGTCGGTCATCATGGCGAAGCGCACGCCCGCGGCGTGCAGGGCGGCCGGGGCCTTGAACGTGAGGTTGCGCAGCTCTATCTTGCTGCGTTCGGTGATGAGCGGCCCGACGATAATCGGCACGTTCGCGCGGCGGAGCTCCTCGGCGATGAGATACCCTTCGGTGCAGTGTTCGATGGTCATCTTCAGGCCGAACTCATCGCGCAGACGAAGGGCGGTGAGGATATCGTCGGCCCGGTGCGCGTGCGCCTTGACCAGCAGGCGGCCCGTAGCGGCCATGGCGAGAATGTCCTTGGCCAGGCTGCGGTCCGGGCGCTTGCTCTCATCCTCCTGCGCCATTTTCTGTGCGTAGGTCAGGCCGTCGATCATGGCCTGGCGGAAGAGCGCGGCGGTCGCCATGCGCGTGCTGGGCTGCTGCTTTTTGCCGCCATAGACGCGCTTGGGATTTTCGCCGAACGCGGTTTTGAGCGCCAGCGGCTCGCAAAGCACGCGGCCTTCCAAGGGGCCCGCGGTCGTCTTCATCGCCACGAACTGTCCGCCCACAACGTTGGCCGAGCCCGGGCCGGTCGCAACCGTGGTCACGCCCGCTTCCAGCGCTTCCTTCCAGCAGGGGTCAAAGGGATTGAGGCCGTCGATGCCGCGCATCTCCGGCGTGACGGGAGCCGTGTACTCGTTTCCGTCCGAGCCTTCCGAACCCATGCCGTCCTCCCACAGGCCGATGTGGCAATGCGCGTCTACGATGCCGGGCAGCGCGTAGAGGCCCTTGGCGTCCACGACGCGCGCGCCGGGCGCGCTTATATCGGCGCCGACCGCGACCACCCTGCCGTCCTGCACGAGCAGGTCCGCGCCGTCCGGGAAGTCGCGCTCGCCCATGGTCAACAGTTTCGCATTTCGAATCAGCAGCATATCCTTCCTCCTTGCATGTGCATTCTCCTGCATGTGTATTCCACCGGGTTTCCCCGCATGGGGCCGCTGCGTTACAGGGGTTCCTCGCCCGGGCAGAGCTCATACGCGCCCACCGGGCGAATGTTCAGCGGCACGCACGCCCCCTGCCCGAACGCCGCGTCCATGCGCGCCCGATACGCCTCCAGCAAGCCCTGCGGCACAAACGCCTGGATGGTCCCGGCAAAGCCGCCGCCGTGCACGCGCCATGCGCCGCGGCCTTCCAGCATGCGGCGCGAAAGCTCCAGCGCGAGGGAGAGCGGCTGTTCGCCCGGGTCGGCGTAGAGGTTCTGCAACAGCTTCCACGAGCTTTCGCCGGAGGCGATGACCAGCTCGAAAAAGCGCGCCAAATCCCCTGCCTGCAGGGCGGCGACCTCCTGGGGTACCCGGCGGTCGTCGTCGAAAAAGTGGAGCGCGCGCAGCAGCGCCCTGTCCGATACCTTCCCGCGCAGCGACGGAAGCGCCGCCTCGAACGCATCCGCGTCCACTTCGCGCAGGCGCAACCGGCCGAAGCAGGCGGCCACCTGTTCCATCTCCGTGCGGATGGCGGCATAGGCGTCCGTCAAATCGTCGTGGCTGCCGCCGGTCCCCACGATGCACAGCGCATAGCCCGCCTCCTCAAAATCAAACGACAAGCCGCGAATGTCCGGCTCCTCCTGCGCAAAGTCGATGGTCACCAGCCCGCCGACCGAGCTGGCCGTCTGATCCATCAGCCCGCTGGGCTTGCCGAAATATACGTTTTCCGCGTACTGCCCGATGCGCGCCCGCAGCGCGGGCGGCATGTCGCCCCGGTTGTACAGCCCGTCCAGGATGGCGCAGACCAGCACCTCGAAGGCCGCCGACGAGCTCAGGCCGGAGCCCACCAGCACGCTGCTGGCGGCCGCCGCGTCAAACCCGCCGACCCTGTATCCCATCTCGCGCATGCGCGCCGCGCAGCCGCGCACAATCGCGGCGGTCGTGCCCTTTTCTTCTTCCCGTACGCTCAGGTCAGACAGGTCGACTTCCAGCGGCTTGAACCCTTCGCTGTAAATGCGCGCCTTCCGCTCGCCGTTTCGCGCGACGGCCGCGACGGTGTCCAGATTGACCGCCGCCGCCAAAACACGGCCGGACTGATGGTCGGTATGGTTTCCGCCGATTTCCGTGCGCCCCGGTGCGGAGAAAAATCGGACGCTGGTCTGTTCCGGGAACAGCTGCAAAAAGCGCGCTTTCAGCGCGCGGTACCGGGCGCGTTGGGCGTCCGGCACGCCGGGGCCGCGCCCGTAGAGCATGTGAAGCGCATCGTCCAGTGCTTTCATGGCCATACCTCCGCTCTTGCTTTTGCGTACACCTCTATTCTTTCATCTTTGTGCTTTTTTGTCAAGGTAAAGAGGATATTTTTCCATGGCTGCGGCAGAGGATTTCTCCTATAATAAAAACCATAAAGGAGGCAGGATGATGCAAGCCACCGGAGGAATCGAACGACTGCTCCGCTTTGCGCGGGAAAAGGGAATCCTGGAAGCCGCGGACGTGCGCTTTGCGCGAAACGCGCTGCTGTCCGCCATGAAGATGGACGCGCCGGCGCCGGCGGATGTGCCGGCGGATTGGGCGCCGCCGCCCACGGCCACGCCCATTCTGGAAGAGCTGTGCGCGGCTGCCGTCGCGCGGGGCATCATCGAAGAGGATGCCTTTTCGCGCGACCAGTTCGGCGCGCATTTGATGAATCTTCTGACCCCGCCGCCCTCCGTAGTCAGCGCGCGCTTTGCGTCCCTCTGCGCCGAGCGCGGCGTGGAGGCGGCGACGGACTGGTACTATGCCTTCAGCCGGGCGACCGACTACATCCGCGTGGACCAAATCGCGCGCAACGTCGCCTTCAGCGCGCCGTCCCCCTATGGCGAGCTGGACATCACCATCAACCTGTCAAAACCGGAAAAGGACCCGCGCGAAATCGCGCGCCAGCGGGCCATGCCGCAGGTGGGCTATCCGTCCTGCCAGCTATGCCTGGAAAACGAAGGATATGCGGGCCGTCCCGGCTATCCGTCCCATGAAACGCTCCGCACGCTGCCGCTGACGCTGGGCGGCGAGGCGTGGCGGCTGCAGTACTCCCCGTACTGCTATTATCCCGAGCACTGCATCGCCCTCAACGAGCGGCATGTGCCCATGTCCATCAGCCGGCGCACGTTTGACCTGCTGCTGGATTTCGTCGGTCAGTTCCCGCATTATATGCTTGGCAGCAACGCGGATTTGCCCATTGTGGGAGGCTCCATCCTCAGCCACGACCATTTTCAGGGCGGCCGCTACACCTTCCCCATGGACCGCGCGCAGCCCTGGACCCGCCTTGCGCATCCGGACTTTGCCGCCGTGCATGCGGAGGCCGTCCGCTGGCCGATGTCCTGCCTGCGCCTGCGCAGCGCTTCGCGCGAGGCGCTCGTGGCGGCCGCCGACGCGCTGCTCTCCGCCTGGCGCATCTATTCGGACCCCCAGGCGGACATCCTCAGCGAAAGCGGCGAGGGACGCCACAACACCATCACCCCGATTGCGCGCAGGCTGGCGGGAGAATACCAGCTGCAAATCATCCTGCGCAACAACCGCACCACGCCGGAGCATCCGCTGGGCCTGTTTCACCCGCACGAGGATTTGCACCATATCAAAAAAGAGAACATCGGCCTGATTGAAGCGATGGGCATGTTCATCCTGCCCGGCCGCCTGCGCGCGGAGCTGACGGGGCTGCGCGCCTATTTGACCGGCGCGCGCAGGCTGGACCGGCCCCAGGAAAACGATATGCTCCATAAGCATTACGATTGGGTAGAAACGCTGGCCGCGGCGCACGGAACCGGGCTTTCAGAGGATGAGGCCGAGCGCGTGCTGCGGGAAGCGGTGGCCGCAAAGTGCGTGCGCGTGCTGGAAGACGCGGGCGTGTTCAAGGCGACGCCGCAGGGCGACGCCGCGCTGCTGCGCTTCCTGGCTGTCGCCGGTTTCCGGCCCGTCAGAGCGTAAAGCTGCCCCGGGCGAAGAATACCACGCCGCCCGAAACGTACGCCTCCCCGTCCTCCATCCAGGCATGCAGTTCGCCGGGCCTGTTGGCATAGCGGCCCTGCCGGATGAGGACGGTTTGTTTTTCCTTCAGCAGGCCATGGCGGCACAGATAGGCGGCCAGGGGCCCGGCGGCGCTTCCGGTCGCAGAGTCCTCGACCAGGCCGAGATTGTCCCAGGTGCGCGCCTCCAGCGTTTCGCTGTCGAACAGATAGCTGTAGCTGGCGCCATAGCCGGCCAGGCGCTCCTCCAGGTCCCGTATGGTGATGCGCGCGCGCCCCAGACAGCCTCGCACCGGAATCAGCGCGTAGGGCAGGCCCGTGGAGACCACCTCGATGGGCAGCCTCGGGTCCAAATCCGCCGAGGTAAGGTTATGCGCCTCGGCCAGCATGGCGTAGTCCGCGCGCCGGACTTCCTCCAGAAACAGCGGCGCGCCCTGGCGCATGCGCACATGGAATCCCTCTGGCGTCCGCTGTGATACGGTGGGGACGGCCTTGGCGCACAGGCGGAACAACAGCGGCATCTCCGCCTCCTGCGGGCGCAGCCGCGCATGGAGGGCGGCCGCCGCGCCCAGGAGCGGATGGCCTGCGAAGGGCAGCTCGCCGTCCACGGTAAAGATGCGCGCCTCCACGGCCCCGTCCGCCACGTCGGACACAAAGATGGTTTCAAATTGCTTAAACTCCCGCGCGATTTCCAGCATCGTCACGGGCGCGGGAAACGCCTCCGGGCAAAACACCACGGCAAGCCCGTTGCCCTCCAGCCTGCGACAGGTAAACACGTCCACATGCGCATATTCGTAGCTTGACATCGCACGTCGCCTCCTTTCGCGTATCGGGCAGGGATTCCTGCCTGCGCTTTTGTCCCGCAACCGGCCGTAACGGTCGGGGCGGTCGGGGCGAAGCGCTGCCCATATGGCCCCATCCGACGGCCTGTGCAAATGTCGCATGGTCCCGGCAAAAAGGCGAGCGCAGCCGGCTGTTCAGCCGCAGGGGGAAGTCCCTTCTATTCCCAGGCCTCCTCCTTCGCTTCGTCCCACTCGTCCGTGCGCTGCAGCTCCGGCCCCAGCATGCGGCGGGTGTCGCGCTCGGACAGCTCCTGTACGTTTTGCAGCCTTCTTTGAATCGTGCGTGTTTTGCGGGCGGCGTCCTCAATGGAGGCGGTCGCCTGGTGCAGGCGCTGCTGCGTTTTGCTCAGCAGGTCGGCAAAGCGGCCGAATTCCGTCTTGACCGCGCCCAGCAGCTCCCACACCTCGCTGGAGCGGCGCTCGATGGCCATGGTGCGGAAGCCCATCTGGAGGCTGTTGAGCAGCGCCAGCAGCGTCGTAGGCCCGGTGACCACCACGCGGAATTCCGACTGCAGCCGCTCGACGATGCCGTCCTGCCGCAGCACTTCGGCAAAGAGCCCCTCGACCGGCAGGAACATGATGGCGAAATCCGTGGTATAGGGCGGCTCGATATACTTGGTGCGAATGCGCCGGGCCTCCGTGCGGATGGTGGCGTGCAGGGCGCGCGCCGCCTCCTGCGCCGCCTGCTTGTCTCCCGCTTCGTTGGCCGACAGCAGGCGCTGATAGTCTTCGGCGGGGAATTTGGCGTCGATGGGTAGATAGACAACGCTGTCGTCGTCCTTGCCCGGGAGGCGAATGGCAAACTCCACCCGTTCGCTCGACCCGGGCCGGACGGCCACGTTGGTGTCATACTGGCTGGGCGCGAACACCTGCTCCAACAGCGCGGACAGCTGCACTTCGCCCCAGACGCCGCGCGTCTTGACGCTCGTCAACACTTTTTTCAGGTCCCCCACGCCGACCGCCAGATTCTGCATTTCGCCCAGGCCCTTGTATACCTGTTCCAGGCGTTCGGAAACCGTCCGGAACGATTCGCCCAGGCGCTTGTCGAGCGTCGCGTTAAGCTTTTCGTCCACCGTCTGCCGAATCTGTTCCAGCTTCTTTTCGTTTTCGCCCTGCAGGTGCATCAGGCTTTCGCCCAGCGTCTGGCGCATTTCGGCCAGCCGGCGCTCGTTGACGGCCAGTTTCTCGTCGAGCGTCTGGGAAACGCGAGACATCTGGCGGTCGTATTCCTGCAGCTTTTCCTCAATGTTGACGCGCATGCGTTCCATGCGTTCCTCGTCCG
This sequence comes from Candidatus Avichristensenella intestinipullorum, assembly GCA_018713305.1. GTDB lineage: Bacteria > Bacillota > Clostridia > Christensenellales > Aristaeellaceae > Avichristensenella > Avichristensenella intestinipullorum. Next base: position 17,192 of record DVFI01000081.1, on the reverse strand, counting down.
TGCGGCTCATCGCCCGGATTTGTCCGCCAAAGGAGTCCAGCTGCTGCTGCTGGGTGCGGGACATCTCCCCCATGATGCGCACCACCGAATCGCTCATGCCGCGCAGGTTGCCCGACATTTCCTCGCGGTCTGCCGCGCGCTCCGCGCTGGTCGTGGTTTTCAATTCGCTCAGCCCGCTGCCAAAGAGCGTCTCCATGGACGCCAACCGGTCTTCCATGGCATGCTTCTGTCGAGAAAACCGTACATACAGCGGAATGATGAGCGCCAGCAGCACCACAACCACGACCGCCAGCATCGCATAGGGCTGTGCTATCCAATCCAGAAATCCCTGCATAGTCTCCTCCTATTGCGCGCGGAACGTCTCCCGCAGCCAGTCGAGAGAGGCGCGCAGCTTTGTATCGTCCTGCGCCGTCAGCCCGTAGGGCTCAAGGATGATATCGCCCCGGTACCCGTTCTGTTCCAGGGCGCGGGCCAGCTCGGCGAAGTCATGCACCCCCGCGCCCGGAAGCGCGTACCGGCCCTGCTCGTCATGGTCGAGAATATGCACATGGCAAAGGCTGTCTCCCATGGCGTCGACAAAGTCCACCGGGTCCAGGCCCAGCGTAAAGAGCTGCTTGGTATCCAGCGTAAAGCGCAGCCGGGGAAACGCCTTTCGCAGCGCGCGGAGCGACTCCAGGGAACACAGCCAGCACCAGCTGACCGTTTCCCAGGCCAGGGAAATCCCGCGCGCCTGGCACATCTGCAATACGCGTTCCACCCCCGGCCGCCACCGTTCCACCGGCGGCACGCCCGCGCCCCGGTGACGCGCCGGCCCATGATATACATACACGCCCACGTCCAACGCCTGCGCCGCGTCTAGGAAGCGCGTCAGCCAGGCGAAGCTCTCCTCGCGCTGCCGCGCGGAAAAGCTGTAAAGCCCGCACTCGAAATGATGCAAAATGGCGTGAACCGATACGGCCGGAACGCCTCCCAGTCTTTCGCGCACCAGCCGGGCAAAGCCGGCGCTGTATTCGCTGTAGGACTGTAAAAACACTTCCGCACACGAAGGCGCAAGCGACGCCAACCTGGCGGCCGCCTCTTCCGTCTCCTGCTGCCCATAAAAAGCGCCTGTGGAAATTCCGATTCGCATGGTGTCAGTATACACCAAACGCGTCCGCGTTTCAAGCGCGACGCGCAGCGCGCCGGAGCCGGCATGGCAGGCATCCCTTCCCCTTGACGGCTCCGCGCAAATCCGATATAATCAGCATGAGTTAGTGTTAACTAACAAATATTTTATACAGAGGAGGTCAAGGCCATGTCCCTCATCCAGAAAGAAATTGCCGATTTTTCCGTGCAGTGCTATCAGCATAACGCCTTCCGAACCGTCACCAGGGCGGACGTGCTGGGCAAGTGGAGCGTGTTCTTTTTCTATCCCGCCGACTTCACCTTCGTGTGCCCCACGGAGCTGGAGGATTTGGCCAATCTCTACGATAGGTTCCTGGCCGTGGACTGCGAGATTTATTCCGTCTCCTGCGACACCCACTTCGTCCACAAGGCGTGGCATGACGCCTCCGAGCGCATCCGAAAAATCCGCTATCCCATGCTGGCCGACCCCACCCATTGCCTGGCCGGGGATTTCGAGGTCTATATCGAGAGCGACGGCCTGGCCGAGCGGGGCAGCTTCATCGTCAACCCGCAGGGAAAGATTGTGGCCTATGAGGTCAACATCGGCAGCGTAGGCCGCAACGCCGACGAGCTGCTGCGCAAGGTGCAGGCCTGCCAGTTCGTGGCCGCGCACGGGGACGAGGTCTGCCCTGCCAAGTGGCAGCCCGGGGCCGAGACCCTCAAGCCCAGCCTGGACCTGGTGGGGCAGTTGTAAGCTATGGAACACGTGGAGAATCTCTATGACGTAGTCATCGTGGGCGGCGGGCCGGCGGGTCTCACCGCCGCCCTCTACCTGGCCCGGGCCCGCTATCGGGCTGTGGTGGTGGAGAAGGAGCGGTTCGGCGGGCAAATCACCATCACCGCCGAAGTGGTCAACTACCCCGGGGTGGAGCGAACCAGCGGCGCGGAGCTCACGGAGACCATGCGAAAGCAGGCGGAAGCCTTCGGCGGAGAATTCCTGCTGGCGGAAGTCACCGGCCTGGACCTGACCGGCGACGTAAAGACGGTGCGCACCAGCCGGGGAGAATTGAAATGCTTCGGCGTCCTGCTGGCCACGGGCGCCCATCCCCGCATGGTGGGCTTTCAGGGCGAGGAACAGTTCCGGGGCCGGGGAGTGGCCTACTGCGCCACCTGCGACGGAGAGTTCTTCACCGGAAAGGATGTCTTTGTGGTGGGCGGAGGCTTTGCCGCCGCCGAGGAGAGCGTATTCCTCACCAAATACGCCCGCCATGTAACCATCCTCATCCGGGAAGGGGATTTCACCTGCGCCCAGGCCACGGCGGACGCCGCCCGGAACCATGAAAAGATTACCGTCCTCACCCACACGGTGGTGGAGGAAGTGGCCGGGGACACTGCCCTGCGCTCCCTCCGGTATCGCAATACCAAGACCGGCCAGGTGACCCTGTACCGGCCTCCCGACGGCGAGACCTTCGGCGTGTTTGTCTTTGCCGGCTATGAGCCCGCCACGGAAATCGTGCGTGAGCTGGCGGAACTGAACGAGCAGGGCTATATCCTCACCGACCGGAGCCAGAAAACCACGGCGGAGGGCCTGTATGCCGCCGGGGACGTATGCGTCAAGCCCCTGCGGCAGGTGGTCACCGCCGTGGGAGAGGGCGCTCTGGCCGCCACCGAGCTGGAGCGGCTGTGCGCCGCCCTGCAGCGGAAGACCGGCCTGCGCCCCCGACCGCCGGCAATCCGGGAAGAAAGGCCGGAGGCTCCGGCGCCGGCGGCCGGCAGCCTGTTCACCGGGGAGATGCTCGCACAGCTCCGCACGGTGTTCACCCGGATGGACGCGCCGCTCATCCTGCGGCTGTACCTGGACGAAACGCCCCTCTCCGCGGAGCTGCGGCAGTACATGGAGGAGCTGGCATCTCAGAGCGACAAACTGTCGGTGGAGATCGGCGACGCCGCCGACATGGAGCACCTGCCCTGCGTTCAGGTGTGCCGGGCGGACGGGCGCTGGACGGGCCTTGCCTTCCACGGGGTCCCCGGCGGCCACGAGTTCACCGCCTTCGTGCTGGGGCTTTACAACGCGGCCGGCCCCGGCCAGGCCCTGGATGAGGAACTCCGGGCCGCCATGCAGGCCATTCGGACGCCGTTGGCGCTTCAGGTGCTGGTGTCCCTGTCCTGCACCATGTGCCCCGAGCTGGTGACCGCCGCCCAGCGCATCGCGGCGGAAAACCCCTGCGTCACCGCGCAGGTATACGACCTGAACCACTTCCCCGAGCTGCGGGAGAAGTACCAGGTGATGAGCGTTCCCTGCCTGGTCGTGAACGGCGGGGAGCAGGTGTCCTTTGGAAAGAAGAACATCCGGCAGCTGCTGGAGCTGCTGAAGCGATAAAACGTGCGGCGCGCCGGCAGTCCCCGGGGCGCGGCAGAAAGGGGCGGATGATATGCCGCCATCCGCCCCGATACGCAGAAGGACGCCGCGGCCTGCGGCGAATGCCTGTATGCAGGCTTTTTCACGGCCCGTCCGGGCCTGCGGCAGGGTCCTCCCTGCGCGTGATGCCCCGGATATGATTCCCTGCGCGCGAATCCCCACCCATGGCCCACTACCATGATGCCCTGAATACGATTCCCTTCGCACGACTCCCGACGTGCAATTTCCCGGGGACGACACCCTGCGCGCGAATTCCCGCCCATGACCCACTACGCGCGATGCCCCGGACACGATTCCCCGCGCACAGAAAAGGTCAGCACGCATTCGTCGCCCACATCTCTGCGCCTGGGCGAAAAAGGCATCGTCACCCGCTGCCACAGCGCGGCAGCCGCCGCATTGCGGACATGGTACTTTATCTCCCACCATCCCGGCCGGGCGCCCAGGATGGTCTTCATGGCGGCCGTTGCCAGGCGCTTTTTACGGAAAGCGGGCAGGAGATAGTATTCCGCCACGGCATAATCTATCGGTTCGCCCAGACAGGAATGCCGGTTCAGCAGCGCAAAGCCCGCCTTCGTCTCGCCCAGGAGCAGCCAGAGCGCTTCGCGGTCCGGCTGAGAAAAATACAGGTCAAAATACGGATAGGCACAGCGTCCCTCCGCGTCGGTCTCCATCGGATAAAAGCGGCCCATTTCGCGCAGATAGTCCTGCAAAAGCGTCGCAAGCGCCTGCTTTTCTCCGGCGCAAACCTGCCTGACGGAAATCACGGTTCCTCCGGGCGCGCCGCGCCCTCCCGCCAGGCCTGCACGCGCAGCACCGCGCGCTTGGCCTCGTTGCGCCGAAGTCCCCCCGCGACCAACGCCGCCACCGCCTCCTGCGGACCCAAGCCGGAAAAGAGCAGCCCAAACGCGCGGCTTTCCGGCGAAACGTCCGGCGCGGCCTGCTGCGGCTCCGGCAGCGACACGCCGGAAACATCCAGCGCCACGCAGTACTCTCCCTTGTCCCGCTTGGGATTGGCGCGCAAAGCCTCCAGCACGTCCTCCGCGCTGCCGCGCAGCGTTTTTTCGTAGCGCTTGGTCAGGTCGCAGCAGACGCATGCGCGGCAGCCGGGCAGGGTTTCCGCCACCGTTTCCATCAGCGTCAGAATGCGATGCGGCGACTCGTGCACCACGGCCACGCGCACGCCGCGCGCGATGGCCAGCAGCTTTTTGCGCAGGTCGCTTCGCTCGCGCGGCAAAAAGCCGTAAAATGCAAACTCCCGGGCGTCCATGCCGCTGACGGACAGCGCCGCGGCCATGGCCGAAGGGCCGGGCACCGCGAGCACTTCCAGGCCCGCCTCCACCGCCTCGCGCACCAACAGATGGCCGGGATCGGAGATGGCGGGCGTTCCGGCGTCCGTGACCAGCGCCGCGTCAAAATCCTCCCGGACCATGCGCGCCACGATACCCGCGGCCTTTTCTCCCTCGTTGTGGCGATGGCAGGAAGTCATGGGGGTGGAGATGCCGAAATGGCGCAGCAGATTGCCGGTTACGCGCGTATCCTCCGCCGCGATGAGCCGTACCTGCCGGAGCGTATCCAGCATGCGCGCGGAAACGTCGGAAAGATTGCCGATAGGCGTCGCTACCACATACAGCCGTGCCATACGCGCCTCCTAGAGCTTTTGCGCCACACGCAGCTTGGCGCTTCGTGCGCGCGGATTCTGGGCGATTTCCTCTGCGCCGGGCTTCAAAGCCCCCCGCACCGGCAAACCGACCGACGGTTTTTTCCCGCAGATACAGACCGGAAGTCCGGGCGGGCAGGTGCAGGGGCGCTCCAGCCGGCGAAACGTCTGCTTGACGATGCGGTCTTCCAGCGAATGGAACGTGATAACGCAGAGCCGTCCCCCGGGGCGCAGGAGCGATACGGCGTCCTCCAGCGCCTGGCCCAGCGGCGCCAGCTCGTCGTTGACGGCAATGCGCAGCGCCTGAAACGTCTTTTGCGCGGAGTGGCCCGTATCCCGGTCGCGCACTTTGCGCGGAATGGCGGCGTCTACCGCGCGCACCAGGTCGCCCGTGGTCGCAAGCGGCGCGCGCGCGCGATGCTCCACAATCATCTGGGCAATGCGCGCGGCCCATGCTTCCTCGCCGTAGTCGCGCAGCACGCGGGCAATCTCCTGCTCGCTCCAGGTGTTGACCAGTTCCTTTGCGTCAAAGGACTGCCGCCGGTCCATGCGCATGTCCAACGGCGCGTCCGCGTGGTAGGAAAACCCCCGTTCGGCCGTGTCCAGCTGATAGGAGGAGACGCCCAGATCCAGCAGAATGCCGTCCACGGGCCCAACGCCCTGCGCCTGAAGGAGCGCGCGCAGGTCGTGAAAGTTTCCGTACAGGGCGTGAAAATTCCCGTACTCTGCCAGGCGCACCCCGGCGGCGTCCAGCGCGTCCTGGTCTCTGTCCACGCCGAATACGCCGGCGCCCGCGCGCAGCAACGCCTCGCTGTGTCCGCCTCCGCCCAGCGTGCCGTCCACAAACACCCTGCCCGGCGCAGGGGCCAGGAATTCGACAACTTCCCGAAGCATCACCGGCTGATGCTGGAACATGCCCGCGCCCCTCCTTTTGGTGATTCTTTCGTGATTTCCGGCAGCAGCAGCGCCTCGTCCCGGCCCAGCGCCAGCGTCCGCAGCGCGCCGGCCAGATAGAGCGAGCCTGCCCCGACCACGCGGCCCTGCGGCCCCGCCAGCGCGCGCGCCTTATCCCACGCCTCTTCCAGGCTTTGACAGGCATGGCTCGGTATGCCTTCAAACGCCGAAGCGAGCGCAACTGCGTCCAGCCCGCGCCGGTCCGGAGGCGCTACGGTGACGGCGGCGTCGGCCAGCGGGCGCAGCGCCCGCGCCACCCCGCGCCAATCCTTGTCCTGCATCACGCCGCACAGCAGCACGGTGCGCCGCCTGGGCAGCGTGGACACATAATCGGCCAGCGACTGCGCGCCCTGCGGATTATGGGCGCCGTCCAGCAGCAGCGGCGGCTTCTCCCCTATCCATTCCAGGCGCGCCGGCCAGCGCGTGCGCCGCAGTCCCTCGGCAATCGACGTCTCATCGATGCCCAGCGCCCGCAGCGCGCAGACGGCCAGCGCGGCGTTATAGCGCTGGTGCGCGCCCTCCAGGCCGAGGGGCAGGCCGACATCCGCAGGCGCCATGAAAAACGGCGCGCCCACGGCCTCACAGTGCGATGCGATGACGCTCCGCACGGACGGCGAGGCCTGCGCCGACAGGAACAGCGGCACGCCGGGTTTGGCGATGCCGGCCTTTTCCCAGGCAATGGCTTCCACCGTATCACCCAGCGTCCGGGTATGATCCAGCCCAATCGACGCAATGGCGGCGCACTGCGGCACAATCACGTTCGTCGGATCCAGCCGTCCGCCCAGCCCCACTTCCACCACGGCGATATCCGCTCCGGCGCGGGCGAAAAACAGGAAGGCGATCGCCGTGCCGATTTCGAATTCCGTCGGCAGCACGCCCTCCGCGCGCAGCGCCTCCACCGCGTCGGCCACCTCGCCGGTCAAATCGGCCAGCACGCCGTCGTCAATGGGCGCGCCGTTGAGGCGCATGCGCTCGTTGTAGCGCTGCAAAAAAGGGGATGTGTACAGGCCGACGCGCTGGCCGGCGCAGCACAGCGCGGCGTTCAAAAACGCGCAGACCGAACCCTTGCCGTTGGTGCCGGCCACGTGTATGGCGCGAAACTGTCCATGCGGGTTTCCCAGGCGCGCCAGCAGCGCGCGCATATTCTCAAGCCCGACTTTTTTCCCGCGCCCGCTGGCGCCATGAATAAAGCGCAGAGCCTCCTCGTAGGTCATGTGCATGTTCAATACCCCGCAGCCGCGGCCGCGGGCTCCTCCTGCTTTGCAAGTACGGCATGCGCCGCAGCTCTGAGCATAACACAACGCCGCTTCCTTGGCAATGCATAAATGCATGCGATGCGGACCTCGGCACATCTCCGCCGAACCTCCCGCATCCAGGCGGACGGCGCGGCCGTCCGTTTGCCCCGAAAGCGCGGTCGCTCGCCCGTTCGGGCTCAAAGGCGCGTTTTGCCGCGCCCCGCCTTGCAGCATGCGCTCCTGAGCAGAATCCAGGCAAACAGCAGGGCGCTCAGCGCGCCCATGACGGGATACATGTGCTCCACCAGCCGTACAAAGCCGACCAACGCCGTCAGCAGCGGCAGGCACAGCGCCGCCGGCCAAACCCAGCGTCCGGGCAAAACCGGCATCAGCATTCTCGCCAGCGTCCGCAGCAGGGCAATCAGCGTGCTCATGACGGCCAGCGAGAGCGCGGCAATGCAGGCCCAGTAGCCTACGGCGCCCAGCGGACGGGCCAGCAGCACCATGGGCAGCGCCGCGCCGGAGAGCGCGGACGCCTGCGGCAGCAGCACCGCGTTGGCCGCCAGCAGCAGGACGAGCAGCACCAGCGCGCACAGGCAGCACACGCGCGCCACGCTCCCCCGGCTTCTTCCCTGCCCCAGCTCGCACAGCACGCCGCCGGCCAGCGCCACGTTCATGGCCGCGTAGGCCACCGCCAGCGGCAGCGTATGCCATATATGAACGGGAAGCGGCTCGCCCGGCAGAAACGCGCGGGCTTCGGGCCGCCTGTACAGCAGCAGCCCATAGAGCACCAGGCAGGCCGGCAGGAGCCACAGGCCCAGCGCCGCCATGGCCGAAAGGCCTCGTCGCGCAAGCCATCCGGCTGCGGCCAGCGTGGCGAGCAGCCCCAGCGCGTAGGCATGGTGCACCGGCAATGCCAGCGCCGCCAGCTCGCCCATGGCCGACAGCATCGCGCCGGCCGTCATCACGAGCATCAAGCCCTCCACTACCGCCGCCACCGCGCCCGCCGACGCGCCCAGAGAGCACGCGCACAGGGAGCCCAGGTCCCCCGCGCCCAATCTGCCGGCCAGCAGCGCCGCGGCCGTTGCCAGCGCCGCCAGCACACAGGCTGCCAGCACGCAGCCCGCCCAGGAAAGCGCGCCGTAGGCGCTAAAAAAGCGCAGGATTTCGCTTCCCGAAGCGAATCCCGCGCCGATGACCGCCGCAGCCAGCGCCAGCGCGGCCTGTGTCTCTTCCCGGAGTGTTTGCCGCATATCTTCCCCTCCGGGAAAAAGCTATGCGCTCTCAGGCGCTTTCATACCGCAGCCAGTCCATCCGGACAACGAGGCCGTCCTTGACATAATAGCTCAGCTCGATAAACTGCTGCGTGTTTTGCACCTTGACCCAGTAGCCAATCTGATAATCATAGTCCGGGTCGTCCTGCAGATACGTCAGCAAGCCGATGGCATTGGTATCCATGGTGCGAATGGTATACAGCACGCGGTCGCCGTCGATGTTCGCCTCGCCGCCGACGTCGCGGAACGCGGAGAGCACCTCTTCGGCGCGCATGCCCACCGCCGTGGAGCGCGGGCCGGCCATGTCCGGCGAGCGCGTGGAAAGCTCCGCCAGGACGGGCTCTCCGCCCGTGCCGCGGTCCAGGAAGGTCGCGTAGCCGAAGGCATACGTCAGCTTCGTATACGTTCCCAGGGCGTCCCTTCCGTCGCTCTGTTCGCTCTGCGGCTGGCCATACAGCGCCACAAACTCGGACTGCGTGGTTTCAAACAGCGCCAAATCCCCCACGGTATCCTTGGCGTTCATGGAATAGGCCGTCCGTCCGCCGCATTCGTATTCAATGTTGAGCTCGTTGGATTTTTTGCCCTCGATGTTGACGGCAATGGCGCGGATGACGGTCTTTCCGATGCGCAGCTGGATGGGTTCGTCGGGGTTGTATTGCTTGGATTCCGTCGTGGGCTGCGTTCCGTCAATGGTATAATAGATGACCGTATCGCTGCCCGCGCGCAGGGAGACCGTGCGCACCGAGTCGTAGGTGCCGGATTGCAGGGACGCCTTGGGCATATCCGGAACCGGCTTGCTCACGGTATAGCTCTGCACCAGCTCCTGGCTGTACACGCCGTTTTTCTCCGTCACCGCGCGCAGCCGCCAGACGCCCTCTTCCAGATAGATGGGTTCTTCGTAGCGCACGCCGGAAGCCAGCGGGTCCTCCCCCAGGATGGTATAGTAAATCGTTCCGCCCTCCTCGCAGGACAACGTCAGGCTGATTTCCTGGTCATAGCGCCCGGCCAGGATATCGACGTTGGGCCTGCCGGGCAGCATCTGCTGGTAGATGCCGTTGAAATACCCGTCGTTGTCGCCCGTCTCCTCTATGGCCAGCAGGATGCACTGCACGGCCTCATAGTTTCGCCCCTGCTCCACCATGATGTCCACCAGAAGCCGGTACGGGTCCGGATAGGCCGGCCAGTATTGAATGGCGCGCGTATACGCCAGCTCCGCCGCCGCAGCCTGCCCGTTGCCCATGTAGGCGCGCCCCAGGTCCACCAGGATTTCCAGGTTGTTCGGGTCCTTGGATTGGGCGATTTCCAAAGCATCCACCGCGCGGGCGATGGAGCCGTTGGACATATGCTGCCGTCCCAGCGTATGGTAGGCTTCCGCGCTCGCCTCCCGGCCCATGGTCGCCAGCCAGAGCTGACCCATTGAGGTGTAGGACAAAAACAAATACGCGCCGACGGTCAGCACCAGCACACACAGGAACGATACCACGCACAGGCGTACCCAGTTAAAGTTCTCATACCCTTCCGTCTCTGGCTCAATGGCCTCGTAACGGTAACGGCGCACCATGCGCACCGGGGGACGTCCGGCCTGCGCGGAGGCCTTCTCCTGGCGCGAAGGAGGCATGGAAGCGGATTGGGCCGGATCCCTCGAGGGCGTGTCCGCAAGCGGCCTGCGCGAAGAAGACGCGCGGCGGCGGCGGGCCGGCGGATGGTCGCCGGAAGCCGGAGCGTCGCCCGCATGGTCGGCCGTCGGATGGTTGTCGGAAGCCGAAGCGTCGCCCGTGCGGCGGCTGGCGGCCCCGGTCTGCTGCCGACGCTCCTGCGGCCCGCGCCCTTCTCTCACCATCCGCTCTCCGTCCCGGATGCGCTCCTGATAGCGGCGGGCAGCCTGCGAGGACACCTGCGCCGGCGGCGCCAGTTTCCTGCCGCAACCGGGACAGATTGTTTCATGGCCGTCCAGCTCCGCGCCGCAGCTTCTGCATCTCACGCGCTTTCCTCCTCCGTCCGCCTCGGGCGCCCGCAAATGCAGACAAACGCCCGGATATTATACAACGCCTGACGGGGCCTATTCCATCCTGCGCAGGGATTCGTAGTAGGGGTCTCCGGAAAAATCGCGCTCACAGCGCACGTCGCCGCCCAGCGCCTCGACGGCGTTGCGCAGCTCCAGATAATCCAGGTAATGGATGCCGGGAGCGTCCAGCGCCTGCTGCAGCGCGGGGATGGCGCGCGGGTCGCCGAGCTTTCCCAGCAGGGAAGCGAACAGCGCCGTTTTTTCCGGGCGCTCCCGCAGCAGCGCCAGGCCCAGGGCCAGGATTCTCTCGTCCCCCGGAAAATTGCAGAGGATGTCCAGAAAGGTTTCCTTGCCCGACGGGGTTGCCTCTTCCACATGCGCCAGCACGGGCGCCACCACCGCCGCGCCCATAGCCGTCAGCGCTTCGGCGGCCATCTCCGCGCGGTCGTCGTGCTCCGCGCGACGGACAATCCAGTCCACATAGCGCGCCATGGGCGCGCTGGACTCCATCTCGCCCAGGAGCGATACCGCGGTCAGCACCGATTCCTGCGGCGCGTCCTCCCGCGCCAGCAGCGCCAGCAGCGCTTCTTCCGCCTCCGCGCCCAGCGACGTCAGCCGCTCCAGCAGCTGGTTGGGCACCGGAACGCCGCGGCGATGGTATTCGCACATCATTTCCGTCAGCGCTGCCGCATCGTCAAAGCGCAGAAAATACGCGCCCGGCGTGGCGCCGTCCAGCCAGTCGGCCGGCTCGTTGAGCCATTGGAGGTACACGTCCGGCATTTTCGCCTCCATGGCGTCCACGTTGTTGTGAAACTGCGCCGCGTTCTGGCGCATCCACTCCGTGGCATAACGCTCGAATTGTCCGTCAAAGTTGATGCAGCGCATCATAGCCAGCCTCCCTCAGTATGCGGCGCGCACAGCGCCGGATTTTTCGCCACTGCCCGCGCGCCAGGCGCAGTTGGCAGGGTTGCCCCCAGAGCGCGCGCAGCGCCGTTTCCGCCGCGCGGGCGCGGAACAGCGCGTCCATGGGGCCCGGCAGCGCAGCCGCGGCGCGACAGACCGCCTGCAGCGGCGCTTCCTCCGCCTTTTCGCCCACGCGCGCCCGCACGGCGCGCACAAGCGCCTGGTAGCGCGCCGTATCCGCCGCCTCGTTCGCGCGCGCAACGTGGATGCGGGCGAGCCTTCCCGATATTTCCGCATAAAACGGCCCCGTTTCGCCGCACAGATGCAGCGCCGCCACGGCGTTGTGCTTTTCCTCGGGCAGGCAGAACGGGTCGCACAGCACGTCGCGCAGCGCCTGTCGTGCGCGCGCGTCGCCCAAGGAGGCCAGAACGCCCATCATCGCGCCGGGCACGCCCTCTTCCGGGCAGGAAAGCCCCCAGCGCAGCAGCGGTTCCAGCGCCGTGTTCTCCTGCCAGCGCGCCCGCAGGGACTCCGGCCCCTCCTGCACCCACAGGCGCAGCCGGGACAGGCGCGACAGCGTTTCCTCCAGCGGCACCTGGCGTTCATAGGACACGGGAACCGCCAGCGCGCCCTCCTCCGCCATGCGCAGGCGGTATTCCGCCACAGTATCCATCGGGTCGATGCGCCGGAGCGTTCGCCAACGCCGAACGGCCTCCCCGGCATGGCCGGCGTTATAGTGCGCGGACGCCATCCAATGCAAAATGGCGTCGGACAGCGGCGCTTCGTTTTCCAGCGGCGTCAGCAGACGGATGACCGTTTCGTGCTCTCCCATTTTGCGCGCCGTCTGGCAGACGAGGGAAAAATCCGCGTCGTCTTCCATGCATTCGCCTGCGCGGCGCAGGAAAGCCCGCGCGGGGTCCATCGACCCCAGGGCGGCAAGAGACGCCGCCATGGCGCACTGCGCGCGCACGTCCTGGCGGCAGCAGCGCACGGCGCAGCGCGCCGCTTCCAGCGCTTCCCGCGGCCGGCCGTCGCCCAGCAGCGCAAAGGACATCAGCGCATGCGCGCCCGCGTTCCGCCGGTCCAGCGCCAGCGCGCGCCGCAGCAGGCGGGCGGCCAGGCGCGGCCTTCCCCGCTCCAAGGCGCCGACGGCGCGTTCCATGCGCAGGGACAGGCGCGCTTCTGGGCCGACTGCGCTCTCCTCCGTCTCTGCGGTCAGCGATTCCAGCAGCTCCGACGCTTCCGCCGCATATTCCCCGTCCCGGCACTGATGCAGATACAGCGCCAGACAGTCTACGGCGCAGGCGTTCAGACCCAGCGCCGCGAAATTGCAGCCGATTCCGTACAGGCATGCCGCGTCGTTCTCATCATTTTCAAGAAGTGAAAACAAAAGACGGTTGGAAAGCGCGGGACAGCGCATCAGCGCGTAGGTCTCGGCCATTTCCATGGTCGTCTCCAGCATTTCAGGTTCCTTCTGCCGGGACATGCGCAGCAGCTCCAGGGCCTGGAGCAAATGGCCCTGCGCCCGCTGTTTATCCGCCAGACGCTGCAAATAGGCGGCGCTGCGCGCAAACGGCAGCACCCGGCCCATGGTCTCGTTTGCCATGCATCGCTCCTTCTTAGATTCCTTTGCGCGCGCAAAGGGATTCTCTCTAGTGTATCGCGCGCCGGGACCGCTCATTCAGGCCTGAAGCAGCAGCGCTTCCAATTCTTCCCGGCCGAAGCGGTGCGCCGTGCGGCAGAAGCTGCATGTGACCTCCGCACTTCCCTGGGTGCGAAGGATATCCTCCAGCTCCGCGCGTCCCATGGACAGCAGAACCCGCTCCATGCGCTCGCGCGAGCAATCGCAGGCATAGACAAGCGATTCGTCGTCCAGCACCTGCGGGTCCAGCCCCCGGAAAAACTGCGGGAACAGCGCGTCGATGCGCTCGGCCTGCAAGTGATGGCTGATGTCCGCGTAGATGGGCGCGCGCAGCTCCAGCGCGGACAGAACGGCCTCGTCGCAGCCGGGCAGGGGCTGTACCAGCAGGCCGCCGGAGGCCACGACCCGATCCGCGACCAGCACGCCCAAGCTGCACAGGGTAGGCTGCTGCTCGGAAAGCGCGCAATAATACGCCACGTCTTCCCCCACCTCGCCGCTTTGCAGCGGGCACTGGCCGACATAGGGCTCCCGCAGCCCCAAATCGCGCACCACCGTCACGGTTCCGCTGCGGCCCAGCGCGCCGCCGACGTCCAGCTTGCCGTCGTCCCTGGTCGGCAGCGTTGCCTGCGGATTGTCCACATAGGCCTTCAGCCGCCGGCCGTGCGCAGCCACCACCAGCTTTCCGGCCGGGCCTCCGCCGCTCAACGTCAGCGTCAGGCTGTTGGTCTCTTCTTCCGCCGCCGCAGTCAGGAGCGCCGCCGCGCTGATGCCGCGTCCCAGCGCCGCCGTGCACACGCGCGAGGCGTGATGGTCTTCCATCGCCGCCTGCGCCATGGCCGTGGTATCGCACATCAGCACGCGCGCCTGTCCGCCGGCGAGAACGCCGCGCAGGAGCCGTCCGATGGCCTGGTGTTTGCTCATGGTTTCCTCCTTTGCCCGCTTACTCCGGGCGCACCGCCGCCACATGCATCCGCTCTTCCCGCGCGACGGGCGCCTGAAACGTCCGGTCGCCGTAGAAGACGGGGTTCAGGAAGCCCGCGCGCAGGAGCTGCGCGGCAAGCGCCTCCTGCGTGTGCGCGCGCTGCACATGCGTTTCGGCAAACCGGTCGTAGCGCCCGTCCTGCGTCCGCACAAAGAACGTCAAATCCATCTGCAAAAGCGCGTGGCGTGGGTCATAATGGTTTTGCCAGAGATAGGATATCGCCTCGTCGTCGCATCCGAGGCAGCGGTCGCCCAGGACATGTTCCAGCTTATACGGCGTGGAAACGTCAAAAAACAGCCCGCCGCCAGGGCGCAGCGCCCGAAACGCAGCGTCGAAGAAAGCCTGGACGTCCTCGGGCCGCGTCAGATAGTTGACGCCGTCGCACGCGCAGAAGACGGCGTCCATCGGGCGGTGCAGCAGCAGATGGCGCATGTCCTGGCGCACAAACGGGACGGAAACGCCATGCCTGCGCGCCTTTTCGCCGGCAATGCGCAGCATATCCAGGGAGATGTCCAGGCCCGTCATCGACAGCCCGCGGGCCGCCAGCGCCAGCGTCAGGCTGCCCGTTCCGCATGCGCAGTCCGCCGCGCGCCGGGGCAGAACGCCGGAGCGCTCGGCCAGCGCCAGATAATACGCCGCCCACCCCGCATAATCCACGTCGTCCATCAGCGCGTCGTAGACGGCCGCAAAGGCTTCGTACATCATTCGTCGTCATCGTCGGGCCGCGGCTGCGGGACGGTGGGGTCAATCTCGTAGCTGTCCTCGTCCACCTGCCGCAGGCCCATGTTGGTCGGCGCGCCCTCGATGTTGACGTTGATGTACTTTTCGCAAAGCGCGTTGGCATAGGAGGCGTAGAGAAAGCGGTTGAAGGCGAAGCCGAACAGGGAGTAATAGAGAATCAGCGCCAGGAACGCATAGGCGGTCGCCTCCGGGAACACGAGCATCACGCCCAGGCACAGCGCCGGAAACACCCAGGAAAGCAGGCGGATGCCCAGCGACAGCGGCAGCTTGCCCACGGAAAGGACAATCGCGTTGCGAATCAGATGGCGGAAGGAAAGCCGGTAGGTCACCATCAGCGTGTACACCAGCTGCAGCGAAAGGAGCCAAATCAGGCCCAGAATCACGATAAGCATCTGCGGGATGATGAAAAAGACCCCGCGCGTGGCGGCCATTTCGCCGTAGAACGAATAGCTGATGTACACCAGCAGCGGCAGAACGCCGGTAATGCACGATACGCCCAGCGCCTGCTTCCAGTTTTCCTTGACGGCGTCCTTAAAATCGCTGAGCATGAAGCTGTGCTGGTCGCGGGCCCAGTTTCGCGTTACATAGCTGACGCCCGCGGTAAACGGCCCGGTAATGGCGATGCACGGGCAGAGAATGGCCAGCCACAGGATGATGGTCGAGCGCACCGCGTTGCTCTGCGCGACGGCGTCCGCCGCCACGGCTTCCCCGGCGGCGGCGCTCTCCTGCACGGCGCCGGGCTCCGCCGAATCCACGACGGCCACGTCGGGGCCCAGCACGGCGCTCGTCAGCGCCAGATAGCTCCAGCCCGTCCAAATCAGGGCCGGCAGCAGAAACAGCAGGTACAGCAGGTTCAGCCGCACCAGCGCGCTCCAGCGAACGCGCAGCATCTCAAAGAAGAGCTGTCTGCGATTGGCGGGCAGGTTTTCGGGGTTATAGTCCCCCTTCCCGGCCTTTCCGTAATAAAACGAATTAAAAAAATTGCCAAGCATGCAAATCCATCCTTCCCCCGTGAATACGACATAGTATACCATAGACGGCGCCAAATGTCATTGGCATTTGAAAAACAGGGGGGTTTGCCGGGCATGTCACGCGCTCTTTTCGCGCACCAGCGCGGCGTACGCTCCGTTCATGGCCAGCAGCTCGCGGTGCGTTCCCTGCTCGATAATCCGGCCCGAGGCGATGACGTAAATCATGTCGCAATGGGTGATGGTGCTCAGGCGATGGGCGATAAAAATCGCGGTACGGTTTTGCGAAATGCGCAGGATGGAGCGCTGTATGCGCCGTTCGGTCTGCGTATCGATGCTGGCCGTCGCCTCGTCAAGCACCAGGATGGCCGGGTTGTGCGCCACGGAGCGCGCAAACGAGAGCAGCTGCCGCTCGCCCTGGGAGAGCGTGCCGCCGCGCTCGCCCAACTCGGTGGCCGCGCCGTGCGGGAGACGGTCCACGAATTCGTCCGCCAGCGAGATATGCAGCGCCTCCCGGACCTTCGCGTCCTCCATGGGTTCGGCGATGCGCACGTTGTCGGCGATGGTGCCGGCAAAGAGGAACACGTCCTGGAGCACCACGGAAATCCCGCGCCGCAGGTCTGACAGGCGCCATTCGCTCAGCGGAATGCCGTCCACCAGAATCCGGCCCCGCTGCGGAATATACAGGCGGGAGATGAGCTGGATAATCGTGCTTTTGCCCGCGCCCGTCGCGCCGACAAACGCCACCTTTTCGCCCTGCCGCACGCGGAAGCTCACGTCGCGCAGCACCCAGTCTTCGCCCTCGTATGCAAACCAGACATGGTCAAACTCGATTTCGCCGCGAACCTTGCCGCCATGCGTCCCGTCCTCCAGGGTTTCCTGCGCGGGGTCGGACAGCAGCGTATCAATGCGCTCTGCGGAAACCAGCGCGCTTTGCACGGTGTTGTACTTTTCCGCCAGGTCGTTGATGGGTTCGAAGAAGCGCTTGATGTAGTCCGTAAACGCATACAGCACGCCGATTTCCAGCGCCGCGCCCACGCCCGTGGTCTCCAGGGCCAGAATCCGGTTGCAGCCGTACCAGACCAGCAGCGCTATCGCCAGGGCGTTGACAATCTCCATGGCCGGGCGCAGGAAGCTGTGCATGGTAATCTGCACGATGGTGGTGCGGTGGTAATCGTCGTTGACCGCGTCAAACTCGCGCAGCTTTTCCTTCTGGCGGTTAAACGCCTGCACGATGCGCATGCCGGCCAGGTTTTCGGCAAAAAAGGCGTTGATCTGGCCAATCAGCCGCTTCATCAGCACAAAGTT
>DVFI01000080.1 GCA_018713305.1 Candidatus Avichristensenella intestinipullorum | reverse complement strand
TTTCGCCAGCACCATCGTGATCGCCGCCGTCAGCGTCGTCTTGCCATGGTCTACGTGCCCTATCGTGCCGATGTTCACATGCGGCTTGTTCCGTTCAAATTTCTGCTTCGCCATGGGGGTTTCTCCTCCTTTTGATTGAGCGACATGGGCCGCGCTACCACGGGGTTTTGGAGCGGGTGATGGGAATCGAACCCACGTAACCAGCTTGGGAAGCTGGCACTCTGCCATTGAGTTACACCCGCACGCCCGCGAGCAGGCCTGGCACATCGCTTGCCATACGATGGATATTGTATCCAAGTGCCCCGGTTTTGTCAAGCAAAATTCGCAGGAATCGGGCCATTTTCCCGGTTAATTCTTTTGCGCAAGCAGCTTTTCCATCTTGCGCTTTACCCTTTGCAGCGCGTTGTCGATGGATTTGACATGACGGCCCAAATCCGCGGCGATTTCCTGATACGAACGTCCCTCCAGATAGGCGGTGAGCACTTCCCATTCCAGGTCGGACAGCATTTCGCCAATCCGGCTTTCAATGCTGGAAAGCTCCTCCTGGCCGATGAGCAACTCCTCCGGGTTGGTGATGCGCCCTTCGCTGATGACATCCAGAAGCGTCCGGTCGGACTCTTCGTCAAAGATGGGCTTGTTGAGCGATACATAGGAGTTGAGCGGAATATGCTTCTGGCGCGTAGCAGTTTTGATGGCCGTGATGATTTGGCGCGTAATGCAAAGCTCCGCAAACGCACGGAAAGAAGCGAGCTTATCCGGGCGAAAATCGCGAATGCCCTTATAAAGCCCGATCATGCCCTCCTGCACGATATCCTCATGGTCCGCGCCGATGAGGAAATACGAGCGGGCGCGAGAGCGGACAAAGTTTTTGTAACGGTTGAGGAGATATTCCAGCGCATAGCCGTCGGACTGCTGCGCCAGCGCGCAGACCTCCTCGTCCGTCATCTGGGAAAACCGTTCTTCATTCGTCAAAGCCAAACCTCCGCCATGCGTCTTCACGAATATAACGCAGCAGCCGCCCCGTTTATTGTCCCCGGCGCATGTTTTCCAGCTGCTTTTGCAGATGCGCGGGCAGGCGCGAAATCAGCGGGTTGCGCTTGGCCTCCGGGCGCCGTATCTGCGCCCGCTGCGCGGCGTGCGACTGCGCCATGTCCCGCAGCAGCTCCCGGGCCGGCACGCGCGCCGCGCCGCGGCCCAGCACCACCGTCTGCTCCACGGCGTCGTTGGTCGCCACGCGCACCTCGCGGTGGCGCGGCTGCATATCGCACAGCCGCTCGATGTACTGATCCGCCGTCTCCCCATGGCGCGTATATACCACCTCGACCGCGCCCTGGCTTTCGCTGGTGCGCACGAGGCGGTCGCTGTGGGTTCCGTCAAAGACCAGCACCGCCTCCATGTCGTGGTAAGCCACATACTCCACCAGGCGCGCAAACAGACGCTCCCGGCACTCCTCAAACGTCCATGCCTCCCGCGCCGCCTGTTCCCATGCGCCGATAATATTGTATCCGTCCACGACGAGCAGCGGTTTCAACGCCATCCCCGCTGCCGCCTCACCTCGTAGAGCAGGATGCCTGCCGCCACCGAGGCGTTGAGCGAATCGATTTTCCCGGCCAGCGGCAGCGCGATGCGCCGGTCCGAGCGCTCCAGCACCAGGCGCGAGACGCCTTCGCCCTCCGCGCCCACCACCAGCGCCAGCGGCCCCGTCAAATCGACCTCCAGGTAGTTTTCTCCCTGCATATCCGCAGCGGCGACCCACACGCCCTGCTGTTGCAGCGTTTCCATCAGGCGCGCCAGGTTGGTCACCCGCGCCACCGGCAGATGCTCCACCGCGCCGGCGGATGCCCTGACCGCCGCCGGCGTCAGGCCCACCGCCCGCCGTTCGGGGATAATCACGCCGTGCGCGCCCGCGCACTCCGCGCTGCGGATAATCGCGCCGAGATTGTGCGGGTCCGTCACGCCGTCCAGAATGACCAGCAGCACGTCCTCGCCGCGCGCCCGGGCCAGCGCGAACATATCCTCCACCTGCGCATAGCGAAACGCGGAGGCAAAGGCAATCATGCCCTGATGCGTGGGCGACAGCTCATCCAGCCGCGCGCGGTCCACCCGCTGCACCACGATGTGCCGCTCGCGCGCCATGGCGACAATCTCCCGGGCGGAGCCGGACAAATCCCCGCGCGCCACCAGCAGCCGCTCGATATCCCGGCCGGACTTGAGGGCCTCGCGGATGGGGTTCCGGCCGGCCAGCAGGTTCTCCCGCGGCAGGGGCGCTTCCCCGTCAAAAGGCGGGGGCGCCGGCCTGGGCGGGCGTGCCGGCGGAGGCGGCGTCCGGCGTTCCGGCCGTCCGGGAGGCGGCGGCCCTTCGCGGCGGCGCGGCCCGTCGTCGCGCAAGCGCGGCTTGTCGTCATGGAAGCGCGGCCCGTCGTCGCGGAAGCGCGGCCCGTCGTCGCGGCGGCGCGGTTTGTCGTCATGGAAGCGCGGCTTGTCCTCGGAAAAGCGCGGCTTGTTGTCCCAACGGGGCGGTTTCGCCGGGCCGTTCGCCTTTTTCCCGCGCGGACGGTAGCCGTCCTCCGGGCCTGGGGAAGCCGGGCGCGGCGGCTTGCGCCGGCCGGGCAAATCATCATAATAAGGCATCGTGTCCCTCCATCCTTCAGGGTTTTGGCATTTTCAGCGCCGCCATTCTCGCCAGCGCTTCCGCTCTGCGGCCGCAGGCGCGCTTTCCTTCCGTGCAGCGCCCAAGCAGGCAGGGCGGGCCGGCGGTCTGAAAAAGCGACGGCGCAGCCCGATAGCACCGGGCCAGCATCTCGTCCGCCAGCGCGCGGATTTCCCACTGCGCCCGGTTGCAGCAGCGCAGCCGGAAAAAATGCAGCAGTTCCCGGGCGTTCATCGTGAGCACCAGCCGGGTTTCGCACGCGCCCGGCAGCACAAAGCGGGCATCCTGGTTGGCTTCCTCGCCCTTCCCTCCCAGGCGCGCCTGCCACTGGCAATACCAGCGGTGCATGGTTTCCATCTGCCCGGCGTATTCCTCCAGCGCCTGCGGGCCCAGGGCCGCAATGGCGGGCGGAACGACGTAGTCAAACCCGCGCTCCTTGGACACATAGCGCTGGGACTGGACGCTGAAGCTGGCGATGCGGTGGCGCGTCAATTGCGCCAGCAGCACGCGCGATACGCCCTCCACCGCGAAGGTAAAGGACGCATGCTCCAGCACCGAAAGGTGTCCCGAAGCAACGACGCCGTCCAGGAAGGCTTCCTGGCCGCTGGCCTCCACCTTCTCCGCCAGGTCGGAAAGGGTTGCCCCGGAATAGCACAGCCGCGCGGCCAGCGCGGTCAGCTGTTCCGGCTCGGGGGTAAAACGAAGGAGCTCTACTTTCAGGGCACAGGCAGACATGGCGTTTCCTCCTGCGATGCGCGCATCGCCTCATAGATGGTTTGCAGCCGCTGTACCTGCCCGGTCAGATACAAAAAGCCAAAGAGCGCTTCCAGCCCCGTTGCACGCGCATATTCGGCGCGGGTCGCGCTGCGCGGGGCGGCATGGTGCGCGTGCGCGTTGCGGCCCCTGCGGACAATGTCCGCTTCCGTCTGGGTCAGCAGGGACTCCACCTGTTCCAGCGCGGCGGCCTGCGCGGCCGCGTTCACGCTGCCCACCGCGCTTTTGTGCATGGCGCGCGCCTTGCCGCCCCTGAGCACGAGCTCCGTGCGCACAAACAGGCTGTGCACCGCGTCGCCCACATAGGCCAGGCGCAGGGGGCTGACAAGCATCGCCTCGCGCTCGGAGAGCGGCGCCCGGCCGAAAAATTCCGTCGTTTCCATCAATCCTCCAACCCCGTCAGCGCCAGGAAGCGTCCGTACGCCTCCTCCCAGACGGCGGCATGTTCCGGCATGAACTCGCGCGTATCAAACGAGGCGCGCACCACGGCGCGCAGGCTGTCCAGCGAGTCCAGCTCGCCCAGCGCCATCGCCTGCGCCAGCAGATTCCCAATGGCCGTGGCCTCTCCCGGGCCGGCCACCACCGGGCGGCCGACCGCATTGGCGGTCATCTGGTTGAGCAGCGTGTTCCGGCTGCCCCCGCCCACGATGTGCAGACAGTCTATCGCATCGCCCAGAATATCCCTTTCCAGGCGGCCGACGGCCCACCGGTACTTCAGCGCCAGGCTTTCGTAGATGGTGCGCGCCACCTGCCCGCGCGTCTGCGGAACGGGCTGTCCGGTTTCCCGGCAGTAGTCCCGGATGCGGCCGGGCATATCGCCGGGCGGCAGAAAGCGCGCATCGTCCGGGTCCACCAGGGAGCGGAACGGCGTCTCCCGTGCGGCCAGCGCGGCCAGCCCCGCAAAGTCCTCGCATGCGCCCTCCTGCAGCCAGGCGCGGCGGCATTCCTGAATCATCCACATGCCCATGATGTTGTTCAGCACGCGCGTGGTGCCGCATATGCCGCCCTCGTTGGTGTAATTGGCGCGCATCACGCCTTCGGACACGACCGGCGCGTCGGTCTCTATCCCCAGCAGCGACCAGGTGCCCGAGGAAATATAGGCAAAGCGCCGTCCGCGCGCGGGCACGGCGGCAACGGCCGAAGCGGTGTCGTGCTGGGCGACGGATACGACCCGGGTCTTGGGCGAAAAGCCGAGCGCCTCGCAGAGGTCCGGGCGCAGCAGGCCGCGGACGGTGCAGGGCTCGACGATGGGCGTCAGCAATGCCCGCGGCAGGCCGAACGCCTGCAGAAGTTCCGGCGACCAGTCCCGCGTGCGCGGATTGGTCATCTGCGCGGTGGACGCAATGGTGTATTCCGTCCCCTTTTCCCCCGTGAGAAAATAGGCCAGAAGATCCGGCATAAACAGCAGCGTCCGCGCCTGCTCCAGGGATACGTCGCCGTCGCGGCGCAAGGCCAGCAGCTGGTAAAGCGTATTGAAAGGCATGAACGCCAGCCCCGTATGCGCGAATATCTTCTCCCGGGGCATCACGGCATACGCCGCCTCCGGCATCCCCTCGGTGCGCCGGTCGCGGTAATGCACCGGGTTTCGCAGCAGCACGCCGTTTCTGTCCAGCAGTCCGAAGTCTACGCCCCAGGTATCCAGTCCGACGGACGCGGGCGCGATGCCCGCCTGCGCCGCCTTTTGCAGGCCCTGGCGCATCTGGTCATACAGCCGCAGGATATCCCAGTAGAGCGTGCCGCCCAGCATGACCGGTTCGTTGGGGAAGCGGTGGATTTCGTTGATGGCCAGCTTTTCCCCGTCAAACGCGCCATGGATGGCGCGCCCGTTGGATGCGCCGTAATCGTATCCCAGAAGATACAGCGCGCCGCGCATGCCGACCACCTCCGCCGGAGCCTGTCGCTCCCCGGATATTCTATCAAAGAATGCTCCCCAATTCAACCTTTGGCAGGGCATCAAACCGTTGAAAAACGCCGTTTTTCGGCGGGAAGGGCGGTCTTCCCCCGTTTGCCGGGAATTCCCGAAACCGAAAAGTCATGCTTGACAGCCCGCGCTGCGGGTGCTACAATGTCTGCCGAAAGCTTTGAACATCAAAGCTTTTATCAAGGCGCGACTGCGGTCCCGCCTGGGACATATCCCGCTCCGGCGCCGGAGGGCTTCGGGTCTCCGGCCGTAGCGCAGGCGCAGGGAAACCTGTCGAGAAGCGCGGTTGTTTGGCGCTTCGCCGCCCGGGGAAGGGGGGGAAAACGCAGCGCGCTTTTTGGCAGGCAAAGCTTTGAAGTTCAAAGGAGTTGTGCGCATGGAAAGAGAAGACCGGCTGAACCAGGTGCTGGTGCATCTGTTTAACGATGCGCTGCGCATCGAGGAGCGTTCGCTCGCAGGCTGTGCCCCGATGCTGTCGTTGCGGGAAGTGCATGTGATTGAGGCGCTGTGCGCGGCAGGCGAAAACAACACCATGTCCGCGCTGGCCGCCCGGCTGCATGTGACCGTCGGTTCGCTGACGGTAGCCGTTTCCACGCTGGCGCGCAAGGGGTATTGCCGGCGGGAGCGGGATACGGCCGATCGCCGACATGTGCGCATCGTGCCCACGGAGCGGGCGCTGGCGCTGAACGAAGCGCATACGGCGTTTCACCGCGAGATGGTGGCGGAGATTCTGCAAAGCCTGCCGCTCTCGCAGCAGGAAAGCCTGCTGGACGGGCTCGCCTGCGTATCGCGATATTTTGAAAGAAAGGAACAGGCATTGCGCGTATGACACAAATCATTACCGACAGCATGTCCGATATTCTTCCGCAGGAGGCGCAGCGGCTGGGCGTGCGCGTCGCGCCGCTGCAGGTGCGCTTTGGGGAAACCTCCTACGACGACGGCATCGATATCGAGCCCGCCGCGTTTTATCAAATGCTGCGCGAAGCGCAGGAATTGCCCAAGACGAACCAGGTAGCCCCGGCCGTATTTGAATCGCTGTTTGCGCAAGCGCTATCGACGGGCGAAAGCGTGCTGTGCATCACCGGTTCCTCGCGCCTGAGCGGCACCTATCAGTCCGCCATGCTGGCGCGCCAGAGCGTAGGCGGCGATCGCGTTTTCGTGGTGGACAGCCGCAGCGCGTCCCTGGGCGAGGCGCTTTTGGTATACGAGGCCGTGCACCGCAGCGCGCTGGGCGCGGATGCGCCGTCCCTGGCGGCGACGCTCGAGTCGCTGGTGGCCCGGCAGGCGCTCGTGGGCCAGGTCGCGCAGCTGAAATACCTGGTCATGGGCGGACGGCTGCCCGCCGTAGCCGGGCATGTGGGCGCGGCGCTCTCCCTGCGCCCGTTGCTGCGCATGGCGGACGGCAGGCTCGAGGCCCTGGGCGTCTGCCGGGGTGCGCGCAAATCCATGGAATGGTTTGCCGGTCAGCTGCGCAAAATGCCGCCGGATTCGCAATATCCGCTCATCCTTGCCTCCGCCGACGAACGCGAGACGCTGGCGGCACTCCGCGACTATCTGCGGGCGGAAGAGCTGCTGCCGGATGACACGCGGACGATGGACATCGGCTGCGTCATCGGCGCGCACACGGGCCCGGGATGCCTGGCGATGGCCTGGATTCCCCGGGAATAGGGGAAGCGGCCGCTGGCGTTTTCAAAGGCGGTGGAATCGGGCGCCCATGTTTCCATGCGCGCGTTCGCGGCCCGTCGGGGCGTCCGATTCCTTCCTTTGTTATTGATTCTCTCCCCCGTTCCGCCCCCTGCCCTTTCCGCGTCGAAATTTCAAAAAAAGCTTGCAAAGCGCACGAAATAATGCTACAATGGACGTCGCGACCGTAAGGAGGTATGTCCCATGGGCAAGTACTGCCAGATTTGCAAAAAGGGCCTGATGTCCGGCAATAACGTGAGCCATTCCAAGCGCCGTACCCGCCGCGTCTGGGCGCCGAACACCCAGCGCGTGCGCGTGGTCGTCAATGGCACCACCTGTCATATGAATGTGTGCACCCGCTGCCTGCGCAGCGGCAAGGTGCAGCGCGCTCAGTAATTCCGGCGTTCAAGCAGCATACGCAATCAAGTTGCCCCGGCCTGAAAAAAGACCGTCGGCAACTTTTGCGTATCCATCCGCAGGCAAACCTGTCCGGCGGGCTGAGCCCGCCGGGTAAGCTCCGGCAGACACTTTGTGCTATCAAGGCGGACGGCCCGACCGGCCGTCAGCGTATCGACAAATTGAGAACACTTCTGCGGGGATGCAGGAAGGGGCGGCAAGCCCCTTCCTATCTCATCCGCAGCGGCGGCGTGTACGCCGCGAGGAGCGGCTGCAAGCCGCTTCTTTCGAATAACCCCTTTGGGGAGGCTTGGAGGGCCGAAGCCCTCCAAATGCAATCCGAACCCGGCGACATGCGCGGCGGGTTCGGAAGCCTTGCGCAGTAAGGTTTTCGCGTATCGACAAATGGAACACACTT
>DVFI01000079.1 GCA_018713305.1 Candidatus Avichristensenella intestinipullorum | reverse complement strand
TTGCGTCATGCCGAGCGTGCAAAGCAGCGTCAGCAGCAGGAACATAGAGAGAATTCGTTTCATGGGGGTTCTCCTTTCACTCCGTTATTTCAAGCGGCTGACGCCGCTTGTTTTAAGCGGGATCCTGCCTTTCTTCGGCCTTTTCGGGGTTTTTCCCGTTGCCCCGAAGCTTTTCCAGGCAGGAGTAGAGCGTATAGCGGGAAATGCCGAGGAATTCGCACACCCGTTCGCTCCTCTTGGTAATCAGAAACGCGCCGTTGGCATCCAGGTACTGCAAAAACTGATTGCGGTCCGCCTTGTCCATGAGCGCGGCCGGTTTGCCCACCAACCGCTCCCCTTCTTGGAGGAAATGCTCCAACAGCTGCTTGACATCCGTCGCGAAGATTTCCGGCTTCTCGTTGGTCTGCAGCGAATAGTTGTTCAGCGCATGCAGGTACGCTTCGCAGCGCACGGATTCGGTAATGTCGGTGTTAATGCATATGGAGCCGATGGTCCGCTGCTGGTCGTCGTGGAAATAAATCGATGAAGAACGAAGAATCTTTGCGTCCGTCGTGTGCGAAATATAATTGAAACGATCGCCATTTACCACCGTTCCGCGGAGCACTTCCAGCCCCAGGTTGCTTCCGCAGTCCCCGACCTTTCGGCCCGTAATGTGTCCGTTGCGGATGTCCACGATGGTGTGGTCATACTCCCGGGTCAAATCATGCAGCACGATTTCGCAGCTCTGCCCGAAATGCTGCTCCAACATATCGAGTATCTTGGTGAAGAGCTCTTTCTGCTCGTCTATGGACTTCATTGTTGACCGCTCCTGTTCGTAGCTTGATGCGAGTATAGCATATAAAAAGTCTTGTGTAAAGACAAAAAGTATTAAAAATCGCAGATTTATACGCCGAAATGGCTGAAATCAGCGGAAGTTTCTGAAAATTCATCCTATTTTCATGACTTTTTGTTAGATTCTGTCTGACAAGCTGTGCGGCGGCGGGCGTATGCCGGGCATGCCCGGGCGGGCCGTCCCACCGCGGCGGCGCTTGCGGGCCTGCCGCGCCGGCGGCGGACGGGAACGAAAGCAAAAAGCGCGGGCGGGGCGCATGACCTCGCTCGCACTCTGTATGGGATATCCCGGTTGTACGTTGCCGTCAGGGGCCGTGATGATGGCCACTCCTCTCCTGGAATCTTCCAATCGCTGCGCGTCCCTGCGGGGCGCCGCTCCCCCATCTCCGGTCCGGAGCCTGCGCGCGGTGCACGGCGCAGCCCGGCGGGAAGCTAATTCTTGTGCGTGCGCGTGGAAACGCGCAGGCGCACCATCGCGCGGGCCATCATGGATTTTGCCATAATGTATTCCTGCATGCTGCGGCGCTGGCGCATGATTTCGCGGGCGCGCTCCTCGTTGCGCTGGGCGAGATTGGCGTCGATTTCCTCCGGCCACTCGCAGGTCTGCACCATCATCAGGACCTGGTCCGGCGTGACGGTCACAAAGCCGTCGGAAGCCGCGGCTTCGCGCCATTCGCCGTTTCGCTTGATGCGGATGGCGCATTCCTCCGTGGCGATGCCCATGGGCGCATGGCCCGCTTCCACGCCGATTTCACCGTCCGGCGCGCGCACGACGAGCATTTCCGCATCGTCCTCCAGAAACACGCGCTCCGGCGTGATGATTTGAAGCCGAAAGGTCTTGCTCATATCAGTTCACCATCTGCAGCGCATGCGCGCGCACGTCTTCCAGATCGCCGGCCATGAAGAAGGCGCTCTCGGGCAAATCGTCCACTTCGCCGTCCAGGATGGCCTTGAAGGAGGCGATGGTATCCTGTACCTTGACGTATTTGCCGGGCACGCCGGTAAATACCTCCGCCACGTGCATGGGCTGGGACAGGAAGCGCTGGATGCGGCGCGCGCGCTGCACGGTCAGCCGGTCTTCCTCGGACAGCTCGTCCATGCCCAGAATGGCGATGATGTCCTGCAGCTCGCGGTAGCGCTGGAGCGCTTCGAGCACGCGCTGGGCCACATCGTAATGTTCCTGGCCGACAATGGCCGGATCCAGAATGCGGCTGGAGGAATCCAGCGGGGACACCGCCGGATAAATGCCCAGCTCCGCCACCTGGCGCGAAAGCACCGTGGTCGCATCCAGATGCGAGAAGATGGCCGCCGGGGCAGGGTCGGTCAGGTCGTCTGCCGGCACGTAAATGGCCTGCACGGACGTGATGGAACCGTCGGGCGTGGAAGAAATGCGTTCCTCCAGCGCGCCGACCTCCGTGGCCAGCGTGGGCTGATATCCCACGGCGGACGGCATGCGACCCAGCAGCGCCGACACCTCGCTGCCGGCCTGGATGTAGCGGAAGATGTTGTCGATAAACAGCAGCACGTTCTGCTTTTTCACATCGCGGAAGTATTCGGCCACGGTCAGCCCCGTCATGCCCACACGCATGCGCGCTCCCGGCGGCTCGTTCATCTGGCCGAACACCAGCGCCGTCTTTTCAATGACGCCCGACTCGGTCATCTCCGTCAGCAAATCGTTGCCCTCGCGGCTGCGCTCGCCCACGCCGGTAAAGACCGAATAGCCGCCGTGCTCCGTGGCGATGTTGTGGATAAGCTCCAGAATCAGCACCGTCTTGCCCACGCCGGCGCCTCCGAACAGGCCGATTTTGCCGCCGTGCGCATACGGGGCCAGCAGGTCGATGACCTTGATGCCCGTCTCGAACACCTGCGTGACCGGTCGCTGCTGCAAAAAAGACGGGGGCTTGCGATGGATGGGCATGCGCTGCGCGCTGTCCAGGGGCGCCTTTCCGTCGATAGGCCGTCCCAGCACGTCGATGGCGCGTCCCAGCATCTCCATGCCCACCGGCGCCATGACCGGTCCGCCGGTGTCCGTGGCGTCCAAGCCCCGGCGCAGGCCTTCGGTCGCTTCCAGGGCCAGGCAGCGCACCACGCCGCCGTCCAGGTGCTGCGTAACCTCCGTAGCCACCCGGCGTTCGCCGTCCTCCACATAGACCAGCGAATGCAGGTCCGGCATATGCTCTTTGGGAAAGCGCATATCCAGCACCGGGCCAATAATGCGAATCACTTTGCCTTGCATCAAACTTACTCCTTATGCTTGCCGAACCGAGCTTGCGCCCGAAATGATTTCCGTCAGCTCCTGGGTAATGGCGGCCTGGCGCGCCCGGTTGTATTCCAGGCGCAGACGGCCGAGCATCTCGTCCGCGTTGCGGGTGGAGGCGTCCATGGCCGTCATGCGGGCGCAGTGCTCGCTGGCGTAGGACTGCGCGCAGGCCGAATAGGTCAGCCCGATGAGGTGCTGCACAGCCAGGCTGTGGAGCGCCGCGTCGTCGGAAGGCACGTATTCCAGCGCGCCCGCATAGGGATGCATGGTTTCAATCCCCGCAAAATCCTCCCGCAGAATGGGCAGCAGGCGCAGCACCTGCGGGGTGAACTGGCGGCTGTTGACCATGTTCGTAAAGACCACATACGCCTCGTCGAACAGGTCGTTTTCGTACATGTCGCACAGCTGCACGGTCACCTCGCGCGCGGCGGGCAGGCTGGGATTCTGCGCGATGTGCAGGTAGTGCACGTCCGGGTCCATGCCCAGGCGCTGGAAGTGCAGGTAGGCGGTCAGGCCGATGGTAAAGAGGAAGACCTGCTCATGGTTTCCTTCCCGGATGGTCTTTTCCGCCAGGCGCAGCACGTCCGTGTTGTATGCGCCGCACATTCCCTTATCGCCGGAAATCACCAGATAGACCGCGCGCTTTCCGGGCCTGTGCTGGAAATAGCTGCTGCTCAGCCCGCAGTCGTTGCTTTCAATAATGAAGCGCATATCCTCGCGCACGCGGCGGAAGAAGACGAGGTTGCGCTCGTGCATCTTCATCGCCTTCTGCATCTTTGCCGAGGAAATCAGGTACATCGCGCGGGTAATCTTGCGCGTGTCCTCCACGACCTTGATGCGGTGGCGTATTTCGGGAATCGCGCTCATGCCGTCGCCTCCGCAAGCCAGGTTTCCACCGCGCGGTGCAGCATCGTCTCCAGCTCGTCGTCCAGCTCTCCCTTGCGCGACAGGCGCGCCACCAGCTCGGGATACCGGCTCTGGAGCAGGTCCGCAAACTCCGCCTTAAAGCGGCGGAACAGCGCCATATCGATATCGTGCGCAATCAGTCCGCGCGTCATCGCGTACAGGAACGCCACCTGCACCGCCATGCTCATCGGCGCGCCGTTTCGCTGGCAGAGCAGCTCGGTCAGCCGCGCGCCGTAGCGCAGCATGTCGGCCGTGGCCGCGTCCATGTCCGAGGAGAACTGCGAGAATACCAGCAGCTCGCGATACTGCGCCAGTTCCAGGCGCAGCGGGCCGGACACCTTGCGGATGGCCTTTGTCTGCGCGGCCCCGCCAACGCGAGAAACCGACAGGCCCACGTTGACCGCCGGCCGCGTTCCGGAGCGGAACAGCTCGGTATCCAGGAAAATCTGCCCGTCCGTGATGGAAATCACGTTGGTGGGAATATAGGCGGAAACGTCGCCTGCCTGCGTCTCGATGATGGGCAG
>DVFI01000007.1 GCA_018713305.1 Candidatus Avichristensenella intestinipullorum | reverse complement strand
CCAGGCGCAGGGGAAACGTGTCCTGGCGGAAAAGGCCGGCAGCGCCGGCCTTTTTCGACAAGCAGGAGCGGCTGCAAGCCGCTTCCGCTATCATGTTCCGGCCGTGCGCTTCGCGCACAGGAACATGATGTTCCCTTCGCTGCAAGGCTGACGGAGCAGCCTTGCAGCGAAAGACCGTCGACGACTCGCTTATTTGTTGCCTGCGCGCCGGGCTTCCCGCCGCCGTCCCCGCCCTGCGCTTTCATATTGCGTGCCGCCGTTCGCATACCCTGCACGGGAAGGGGGCGACATCGATGAAAAAAACATGGGCGGGGCTTTTCTTGTTCCTGCTCCTCCTGTATAATACAGGCGTGGGGAGGTGTGAACAGACGAGCGCTGCCGCAGCTTATGTGATGGAACGAACGACGGGACGCACGCTGTTGGCCGTCAACGCCGACCAGCCCCTGCCCATGGCCTCCACGACCAAGGTGATGACGGCCCTGCTGGCGCTGGAAAATGGCAATTTGGACGAGCCGGTCACGGCCGGCGACAACGCCTACGGCGTTCCGGGCACTTCCATTTATCTGCAACGCGGAGAAAGCATGACCCTGGAGCAGATGCTCTATGGCCTGATGCTGGCTTCCGGCAACGATGCCGCCGTCGCCATTGCCGAGCATATCGGCGGCACGGTGGAGGCGTTCTGCGCGCTGATGACCGCGCGCGCCGCGGAGCTGGGCGCGACGAATACCCGCTTTTCCACGCCGCACGGCCTGCCGGCGGAGAATCACTATACAACGGCGCGGGACCTGGCGCACATTGCCGCGGCGGCCATGGGCCATCCGGTATTCCGCCAGATTGTTTCCACGCGCCGCGCGTCCATCCCCTGGCAGGGCCACGACGAGCTGCGCGTGCTGAACAACAAAAACGCGCTGCTGTCCTCGTACGAGGGGGCTACCGGCATCAAGACCGGCTATACCCGCGCGGCGGGGCGATGCTTGGTGTTCGGCGCGCAGCGGGGCGAGATGGAGCTGGTGGGGGTGGTGCTCAACTGCCCGGACTGGTTTGACGAAGCCGCGCGGCTGATGGATTTGTGCTTTGCACGCTATCCCTGGACGCAGGCAAAGGAAGACGGCGCGGCGATGGGCACGCTCCCGGTGGACGGAGGCACGGCCGCGCAGGCGTCCGTCAGGCTCCTGGGCGCGCTCGGCGCGCCGCTGGCGGAAGGGGAGACGGCGCAGCTGGTCATGGATTTGCCCGAGTCGGTGACCGCCCCGCAGCCCGCCGGCACGCAGGTGGGCTGGGCGCTGCTCCAGCTGGACGGCGAAACGGTGGCCCGCAGGCCCGTGGTGCTGGCCGAGGCGGTGGAAAAGGCGCCTTCCGGCTGGGAACGGGTGGTGGACGGCTGGCCGATGCTGCGCTGAAAGGCCGCGAAACCACGGAAAGGAACGGTACCAATGATTGAAATCCGCAAGGCTGCCTCCGATACGCTCAAGCTCCTGTATACCGTGGAGGACCGCCGCCTGGACAGCGAGGAGGTGCTCGTGCGCGCAAAGGGCGGCGCCTTTACGCTGGACTATAAGCCCCTGCCCGGCGCGCTGTGGCGCATGGGCGGCGCGCAAAGCGATTCCGGCATTGCGCCGGAGCGCTGGCTGGAGGATTCGGACCGCGACGCCTACCTGGCCTGGCTGGACGGACAGCTGGCGGGGCAGATGCTGGTGGAGGCGTGGGAGTATGGACTTGCGCGCGTGCGCGACGTGCGCGTGGCGCTGTCGCTCCGCCGCAGAGGCGTGGGGGAATCGCTGCTGGCGCTGGCGGAAGAATGGGCCCGCGCCAAGCATTTCGGCGGCCTGTGCGCCGAAACGCAGGACGGAAACGCCGGCGCGTGCCAGTTCCTCAGCGCGTGCGGCTTTGCGCTGGGCGGCGTCGATACGCTCCGCTATGCCGCCCGCGCCCAGGGTGCGCTGCAGGCCGGCGGCCTGCGCCCGTGCGCGCTGACATTTTACAGGTTTTTCAAATGAGGGATGAAGCCATGCGTTTGCAGAAGTATCTGGCCCATTGCGGGGCCGCGTCGCGCAGGGCGTGCGAGGCGTATATCGCCCAGGGCCGCGTAACGGTCAACGGCCGCGTGGTCGCGACGCAGGGAACGCAGGTCATGCCCGGCGACGTGGTCTGCCTGGACGGCCGCGAAATGCGGCCCGAGGCGCGCAAAGCATATATTCTCTATCACAAGCCGATAGGCGAGGTCTGCACCGCCAGCGACCCGCAGGGACGCCCTACGGTGCTGGACCGTTTTCGCGATTTTCCGCAGCGCCTGTATCCCGTGGGCAGGCTCGATTTTGACAGCGAGGGGCTGCTGCTGCTGACCAACGACGGCGACCTGGCCCAGCGCCTGCTGCACCCCAGCCGCGAGGTGGACAAGACGTATCTCGCCCGCGTCAACGGCGACGTTCCGATCGACGCCATCCGCCGCCTGCGCGCGGGCGTGCCGCTGGACGGGCGGCTGACCGCCCGCGCCGAGGTGCGCGCCATTCGCCGCACCGGCGTGGAGACGGTGCTGCTCGTCACCATCCACGAGGGAAGAAACCGTCAGGTGCGCCGCATGTTCGACGCGGTGGGCCATACGGTGCTCATGCTGCGGCGGGTGCAGTTCGGCCCGCTTTCGCTGGGTGGCCTGAAGCGCGGCGCCTGGCGGGAGCTGTCGGACGAGGAGGTCGCGGCCCTCAAGGCGCTGTCCTGAACGCGCGCAAGCGCGGGGAGGCCTGCGCGAAATTCCGGAAAAGTCGGAAACCCGGGCAGGAAATAGGGGATAAACGTCGTATTAAAGAAACAGGGTAGAGGTTGGAATATCTCTGCTTTTCCCACGCGGTTTTGCCGCGTTCCCATTTTTTTCGCGCCTTTGCGGCGATACAATACAGCAAATCCATAGAAAGGGAGACTGCTCATGGAAAAAGTCTGGTACGGCCTGCAGGTCACGGTCGTGGGCATGCTGGTCGTCTTTATCGGCCTGGTCGTGCTCATCGGCTGCATCCGGGCGATGCGTGCGGTCATGGACAGATTCCGCGGCGATGCGGCCAAAGCATCCCGGCCAGAACCGGCGGCTGCGCCCCAGGCAGCCGCGATGGCCGCGCCCCAGGCGCCGGCCGCGCCCATCGTGTACACGCCGGGCCCCCACCTGACCAGCAGGGACGACGCGCTCTACGCGGTGATTGCCGCCACCCTTGCGCGCACGCTGGCCGATGAGGGCATCAATCCCGAAGGCGGATTTCGCATCCGCGCCGTCAAGCCTCTGAACGAGGCGAAACCCGGCCCCGCGTTGACGCGCAAGGATGACGCCCTGTACGCGGTGATTACCGCCGCGCTGGCGCAGGTCCTTCTCAGCGAGGGCATCAATCCCGAAGGCGGGTTCAAGATTACGTCGGTCAAGGCGCTATCGTAACGCGCGCCGCCATTTTCTCACATTATGTAAGGAGGCAACTGTCATGCGTAAATTCCTGGTCACTGTCAACGGCGGCTCCTATGAAGTCACGGTCGAAGAAATCGGTGGCGTCGCGCCCCTGGCCGCGCCGGCCGCTGCGCCTGCTGCTGCGCCCGCGCCGGCTCCTGCCGCCGCACCCGCGCCGGCCCCCGCCGCTGCGCCGGCCCCCACGCCTGTCGCCGGCGGCGAAAAGGTCGTCGCGCCGATGCCGGGTACGATTCTTTCTGTCAGCGCGCAAAACGGCGCGGACGTCCGGAAGGGCGATGTGCTGGTCGTGCTGGAAGCCATGAAAATGGAAAACGAAATTCTCGCGCCGCGGGACGGCAAGGTCGCGCAGGTGGCGGTTTCCAAGGGGACTTCGGTCAACACGGGCGATGTGCTGGTCGTGCTGGCGTAACATAGGATAAGGGAGCTGTTAGTCATGACCGATTTTAACATCCTGGACACGCTCAAGGGCCTGGCTGCGGACTCCGGCATTGGCGCGCTTGTCCAAAATCCGGGGAATCTGGTCATGATCGGAATCGCCTGCTTCCTGCTCTACCTTGCCATCGTCAAGAAGTTTGAGCCGTTGCTTTTGATCCCGATCTCCTTCGGCATGCTGTTGGCAAACCTGCCGCTGGCAGGCCTGATGAATCCCCCGGTGTACGAGTATCTGGCGGACGCGACGCATAACGGCAAAGAAGGCGTCCGGGTCGTCATGGAGGACGGAACGGTTATGTACCAGTACGTCCAGTCCAGCGGCGGCCTGCTGTATTATCTCTATCAGGGCGTGAAGCTGGGCATCTATCCGCCCCTCATCTTCCTGGGCGTGGGCGCGATGACCGACTTCGGCCCCCTGATTGCCAACCCGAAGTCCCTGCTGCTGGGCGCGGCGGCGCAGTTCGGCATTTTTCTGGTGTTCATTTTTGCCAATCTCGTCGGCTTTACCCCGCAGGAGGCCGCCTCCATCGGGATTATCGGCGGTGCGGACGGCCCGACGGCGCTGTATACAACCACCATTCTGGCGCCGCATCTGCTGGGGCCCATTGCCATTGCCGCGTATTCCTATATGGCGCTGGTTCCGGTGATTCAGCCGCCCATCATGCGCGCGCTGACCACCAAAGAGGAACGCTCCATCGTCATGGAACAGCTGCGCCCGGTTTCCAAGTCCGAGAAAATCGTTTTCCCGATTCTGGTGACCATCGTCGTATCACTGCTGCTGCCTTCGGCCGCGCCGCTGGTAGGCATGCTGATGCTGGGCAACCTCTTCCGGGAAGCGCTGGTGGTGGACAGGCTGAGCAAAACCGCGCAGAACGAGCTGTGCAATATCGTGACCATCTTCCTGGGCACGACCGTGGGCGCGACTGCCAGCGCCGAATCGTTCCTGAATTGGCAGACGCTGATGATTCTGGCCATGGGCATCATCGCCTTCTCGGGCGGAACGGCCATGGGCGTGATCATCGCGAAAATCATGAACAAGCTCAGCGGCGGCAAGATCAACCCGCTGATTGGCTCCGCCGGCGTCAGCGCCGTGCCGATGGCCGCGCGCGTTTCCCAGGTGGTCGGACAGCAGGAGAACCCCGGTAACTTCCTGCTCATGCACGCCATGGGCCCCAACGTCGCCGGCGTGATCGGTTCTGCCATCGCCGCGGGCGTGTTCCTGTCGATGTTCTAAGGCGAGGGCCCGCGGGGCCGCCGCGCTCCGCGGGCGCATGCAAGGAGGAAAACTATGCCCAAGGTATATATTACGGATACGATTCTGCGCGACGCGCACCAGTCCCAGGCCGCCACGCGCATGCGCACGGAGGAAATGCTCCCGGCGTGCGAGTACCTGGACAAGGCGGGCTTTTATTCGCTGGAATGCTGGGGCGGCGCGACGTTTGACAGCTGCCTGCGCTTTTTGCAGGAGGACCCCTGGGAACGTCTGCGCACGCTGCGCAAGGCGCTCCCGAACACGAAGCTTCAGATGCTCCTGCGCGGGCAGAACATTCTGGGCTATAAGCACTATGCCGACGACGTGGTCGATTACTTCGTGAAAAAAAGCATCGACAACGGCATTGACATCATCCGCACGTTTGACGCCCTGAACGACCTGCGCAACATGCAGACCGCCGTCAAGGCCTGCAAGCAGTACGGCGGCACGGCCGAGGTGGCCATGAGCTACACCATCAGCCCGGTGCATACGGAGGAATACTTCGTGGAGCTGGCGCGCCGCATCGAGGACATGGGCGCGGACACCATCTGCATCAAGGACATGGCGAATCTGCTGCTGCCCTACGCCGCCTACAGCCTGGTCAAAAAGCTCAAGAAGGCCGTCAAGCTGCCCATCCACCTGCATACCCACAACACCACCGGCACCGGCGATATGGTGTACCTCAAGGCGATAGAGGCCGGGTGCGATATCGTCGATACCGCCCTGTCGCCGCTGGCCAACGGCACCAGCCAGCCGGCGACCGAATCCCTGGTCGCGACCCTGGAGGGCACCGAATACCAGACCGGCCTGGACATGCAGATGCTCAGCAAGGCCGCGGAGCATTTCCGCAAGGTGGCCGACCGCCTGAAGAAAGACGGCATTCTCGACCCGCGCGTGCTGGGCGTGGACGCCAACACGCTTTTGTATCAGGTTCCCGGCGGCATGCTGTCCAACCTGATCAGCCAGCTCAAGCAGGCCAACGCTTCCGACAAGTTCTACGAGTGCCTGGCGGAAGTGCCGCGCGTGCGCGAGGACTTCGGCTATCCGCCGCTGGTCACGCCCACCAGCCAGATTGTCGGCACCCAGGCGGTGATGAACGTGCTGGCCGGAGAGCGGTATAAGATGGTGACCAAGGAGAGCAAGGGCCTGATGCGCGGCGAGTACGGCCAGCTGCCCGCTCCGGTCAACGAGGACATCCGCCGCAAAATCATCGGCGACGACAAGGTGATTACGCACCGCCCCGCCGACGATATCGCTCCGGAGCTGGAAAAATACCGCGAGGAAATCAAGGACTGGGCGCAGCAGGACGAGGACGTGCTTTCCTACGCGCTCTTCCCGCAGGTCGCCATGAAGTTTTTCGCATGGCGCAAGGAAAAGCAGGAGGGCACGTTGCTGCCTGAAATCAGCGTCAAGGTACTGTCATGATACCGCATGTGCTGCTTTCCAATGACGACGGGGTTTTCGCCCCGGGACTGCGCGCGCTGGCCGACGCCTTTTTGGCGGACGGCTGGCGCGTCAGCGTCTGTGCGCCGGAGAGCGAGCGCAGCGCCGCATCGCACAGCATTACCATCCGGCACCCCATCGTCGCCGCCGCGCGCGCCTGGGAGGGCGTGGTGGAGGGGGCGCCGCTGGCCGTCTGGGCCTGCTCCGGCACGCCGGCGGACTGCGTGAAGGTCGCCATTCTCAAGCTGTGCAATGCGCGGCCGGACCTGGTGGTGTCCGGCGTCAACAACGGCTGGAACCTGGGCACGGACGTGCACTATTCCGGCACGGTCGGCGCGGCGATGGAAGGCGCGTTTGAAGGCGTGCCCGGCATGGCGGTTTCCGCCCCCGCGCGCGTGGACGCTTCCCGCAGCGTGTTTGCCGCCGCCTGCGCCGTGCGCCTGGCCCGGCGCATGCTCGCGCGGCCGATTCCGCCGCGCACGGTTCTGAGCCTGAACGTCCCCGACCGCGACGGGCGGGACGTGCTGGGCCTGGTGGAAGCGCCGATGACGCCCATTCGCTATACGGACGACTATGACGAAATGACGCATTCGCGCAGCCGAAGCGCCTACTGGCTCAAGGGCGAAATCATCGAAGAAGGGCGCCTGCCAGGGGGCGATTTGGACCGGCTGCTTGCAGGATACGCCACGGTCACCCTGCTGGGCTGGGATTTGACCCTTCCGGGCGGATGCAAAGAAATATTGCAAGACATGATTTAGATGTTGCATTTTCCACTTTATTCGTGTACAATATAGAGGAAAATGTACATATAGGAGAATCGTGCCGTGCAAGATATGCAGGATTTAATCCGTAGATTGAACCAGACCGGCCGTCGGTTGAGCAAGGGGCATCGCAAGATTGCCGACTATATTATGCAGCATTATGATAAAGCTGTATTTATGACGGCATCCAGTCTGGGCGACCGCGTGGGGGTGAGCGAGTCTACGGTGGTGCGCTTTGCCTCCGCGCTGGGCTATGAGGGGTACCCGCAGCTGCAGCGCGCCTTGCAGGAACTGGTTCGCCACCGGCTGACCGCCGTGCAGCGCTTTGAAATGACGAGCGATATGAATCAAAGCGAAATCCTGCAAACGGTGCTCAAGGCGGACATGCACAACATTCGCTCTACCATTGAAGAGCTGAACACCGCGACGTTCGACGATGTGGTGGACCGCATCGTCAGCGCGCGGACGATTTACGTCATGGGGGTGCGGTCGGCCGCGCCTTTGGCGTCTTTTCTGGGATACTATCTGCATTTTGTCTTTGACAACGTCCATGTGGCGTCCGCGGGCGTCATCGATGTGTTTGAGCAGATTTCCCGCATCGGCAAGGAGGACCTGCTCATCGGCATCAGCTTCCCGCGCTATTCCACCCGGACGCTGGACGCCATGAAGTACGCGCTTTCGCGCGGCGCGCAGGTGATAGGCATCACCGACGGCCCGATGTCCCCGCTGGCGGAGGCTTCCACGGAATGCCTGACGGCGCGCACGGACATG
The DNA here is from genome assembly GCA_018713305.1 of Candidatus Avichristensenella intestinipullorum. Taxonomy (GTDB): domain Bacteria; phylum Bacillota; class Clostridia; order Christensenellales; family Aristaeellaceae; genus Avichristensenella; species Avichristensenella intestinipullorum. The sequence continues at coordinate 9,208 of DVFI01000007.1, read as the reverse complement.
GCTTCCTTTGTCGACTCGCTGGCAGCGCCGCTGTCGCTTATCAACGCGCTGATTGTCTCCGTCGGCCTGCGCCGCAAGGAGGAGCTCTCCCGGCACTTCGCGCAGCTGGAAGAGATTTGGCAGCGCAACCATACCTACCTGGAGCGGGAAAGCACATGACCAAGCGAATGGTAACCGTCGTCGGAGGAGGGCCTGCCGGTATGATGGCGGCCCTTTTTGCCGCGCGCGCCGGGGCGGAAACAACCCTGCTGGAGCGCAATGAAAAGCTCGGGAAAAAGCTCTATATCACCGGCAAGGGCCGGTGCAACGTGACCAACACCGCGGAAAATCCCCTGCGCAGCATTGTGCGCAATCCCAGGTTCCTTTACGCGGCGCTGGCGCATTTTTCCTCCGCCGACCTGCGCGGCCTGCTCGAGCGCTACGGCTGCCCGACCAAAGAGGAGCGCGGCGGCCGCGTGTTTCCGTGCAGCGACAAGGCGAGCGATGTGACGCGCGCGCTGGAAAGGGCGCTGCGCGAGGCGGGCGTGCGCGTCCTGTTCCATGCGCGCGTCGATTCCCCGCAAGCGCTGCCGGCCCATGGCGCCGTGGTGCTGGCGACGGGCGGCGCATCCTATCCCGCGACCGGTTCCACGGGCGACGGCTATGCGCTGGCCGCCGCGCTCGGGCATACCGTCCTGCCGCCCCGCCCGTCGCTCGTTCCGCTGCTGACGCGCGAGGACTGGCCCTGCACGCTGCAGGGCCTGGCGCTCAGGAACGTCCGCCTCAGCGCGAGGCTGGGCAAAAAGACGCGCTTTGACGAGCTGGGGGAAATGCTCTTTACGCACTTTGGCATCTCCGGCCCGCTGGTGCTGTCCATGAGCAGCCACATCCTGGACGACGACTTCGGCGCGCTGGACGTGCGGCTGGATCTCAAGCCCGGCCTGACGCCGGAACAGACGGAAAAGCGGCTCCTGCGCGACTGGAGCGAATCACCCCGAAAGCGCCTGTCCTCTCTGCTGCCGCAGCTGCTGCCAGCCCGCCTGGCGGCGCTGGCGCCCGGGCTTTGCGGCCTGGACCCCGACGCGCCCGTGGGCCAGATTTCCCGGCAGGACCGCCTGCGCCTGGCGGCGTGGCTCAAGGCTGTGCCGCTGCCCGTGCGCGGCACGCGGCCGCTGGAGGAAGCCATTGTGACGCGCGGCGGCGTGGACGTGCGCGAGGTGCTCCCCGGCACGATGATGTCCCGCCTGCGCGAAGGGCTGTTCTTTGCCGGCGAGCTGCTGGACGTGGACGCGCATACCGGCGGCTATAACCTGCAGATTGCCTTTTCCACCGGCGCGCTGGCGGGACAGTCGGCGGCGGAATGGGCGGCCGGGACGGCCTGACGGCTGGGGAAGCGGCCGGGATGGGCCGACGGCCCGCGGGGCTGCCGGAAAGCCCGGCAGCATGGACGGGCATCATGGGGCGAGGGGAGGCGCAGGGTATGCCGGGGGAGACGACGTATACCATTCTCATCGTGGAAGACGACGCGACCATTGCGCGCCTGCTGCAGGAAAACCTGGCGCGCTGGGGCTTTGACGCCCGGTGCGTCGAGGATTTTTCGGACGTGCTGGGCGCTTTTGAGGCCGCGCGCCCGCACCTGACGCTGCTGGATATTTCCCTGCCGTATTATAACGGCTACTACTGGTGCGACCGGATTCGGCGCGTGTCCTCCGCGCCCATTCTCTTTCTTTCCTCCCGCAGCGACAACATGGACGTCGTCATGGCGGTCAACATGGGCGGCGACGATTATGTGGCCAAGCCGTTTTCCATGGAAGTGCTCATTGCAAAAATCAATGCGCTGCTGCGCCGCGCGTACCGCTACGCGGGGCCGGCGCGCACGCTGTCCGTCGGGGGCGCGACGCTGAATCTGGACGACGGCTCCCTCAGCGTGGGCGCGGCGCGCGTGGAGCTGACGCGCAATGAAAGCCGGATTCTCTTTGCGCTGCTGGAAAAGAAAAACACGGTGGTTTCCCGGGAGGAAATCATGCGCCGGCTGTGGGACGACGACAGCTTCGTGGACGACAACACGCTCACCGTCAATATCAACCGCCTGCGCAAAAAGCTGGATTCCGCCGGGCTTTCGTCGCTGATTGAAACCAAACGGGGCGAGGGATACATAGTCCATGATTAGGGAATATCTGCGCATGCGGCGCACGCTGTTCCTGCTGTGGGCCGCGGCGGGCGTGACGTCCCTGGCGTCGGCCGCGGCGTACGGAGCAGGCATGGAAGCGGCGCAATACGGCCTTTTGATGCTGACGTTCCTGCTGGCGCTGTTCTGCGCGGCGGATTTTCTGCGCTTTCGGGCGCGGGCCCGGCGGCTGGACGAGGTGCTGCGGAACCTTTCGGAGGCGCGGCACAGCCTGCCGGAAGCGGTGGGCCCCATAGAGGCGCGGTATCACGCGCTGGCCGACGGGCTCTACGCGCTGTTGGCCGCGCAGAAGGAAGCGCTGGAAACGGGCCATGCCGAGCAGCTGGAATACTATACGCTCTGGGTGCACCAGATCAAAACCCCCATTGCGGCCATGCGCCTGGCGATGCAAAGCGGGGCCAGGCCCGAGCTGCTGGAAGCGGAGCTGTTTAAGGTGGAGCGCTATGTGGAAATGGCGCTGCAGAACGTGAAACTGGGAAGCCTGGCGGGCGATTTGGTCATCCGGGAAGAGCCGCTGGAACCCATCGTGCGCGAGTGCGTCAGGAAGTATGCGCCGCTGTTTATCGCCAAACACCTTTCCGTGCAAATGGAACAGCTGGAGCGCACCGTGACCACGGACAGCAAATGGCTCGCCTTCATCCTGGAGCAGCTCCTGTCCAACGCCGTCAAATATACCCATGCCGGCGGCGTTCGCATCGCCTGCGAAGGCGAATGGCTGGTGGTGGAGGACACGGGCGTGGGTATCCGGGCGGAGGATTTGCAGCGCGTGTTTGAAAAGGGATATACCGGCCACAACGGCCGCATGGACAAGCGCGCCAGCGGTCTGGGCCTGTATATGGCCAGCCGCGCGGCCAGGGCGCTGGGCATTCGCCTGCGGGCCGAGTCCGAGCCCGGGCAGGGCACGCGCATGCTGCTGCGCTTTCCCGTGCGCAACGGGGACATTCAGTGATGCAGCCTCACAACATTGTAGGGCTGCCCAGCTTGTCGACAAAGGCCGGCTGCGCGGGCCTTTGTCGCCAGGACACGTTTCCCCTGCGCCTGGGGCGCGGCCGGGGAAACGCGCAGGGAAACCTTGCTGCGCAAGGCTTCCGAACCCGCCGCACATGTCGCCGGGTTCGGATTGCATTGGGAGGGCTTCGGCCCTCCGAGCCTCCCCAATGGGGTTCTTCGACGGTCTGGCCGCCTTACAACATTGTAAGGCTGCCCCGCCAAAGTGTAAGGCAAAGTTATGGCTCATGCGCCTGGGATGCGGCATACTGATGCCGAGAACAGGACATCGGAGGCATACACATGGAAATACTGGAAGTCAAGCACGTCAAAAAGGTATACAATACACGGCTGGGCGGCAGGCAGTGCATCGCCCTGCGCGACGTGAGCTTTGAGGTGGACGCAGGCGAATTTACCGCCATTATGGGCGCGTCCGGCTCGGGCAAAACCACGCTGCTGAACATCATCGCTTCCCTGGACAAGCCGACCGCCGGCGAAGTGCTGCTGGAAGGCCGCTCCTTCCGGGATATCCCGGACAAGGAACTGTCCGCTTTCCGCCGGGACAATCTGGGCTTCGTCTTTCAGGACTTCAACCTGCTGGACACCTTTTCGCTGCGGGACAACATCCTGCTGCCGCTGGTGCTGGGGCGCGTGCCGCTGGAGGAGATGGAGCGCAGGCTCGCGCCGCTGGCCGAGCGGCTGAACATTTCCGCGCTGCTGCGCAAGTATCCTTACGAGGTGTCCGGGGGCGAAAAGCAGCGTGCGGCCGTGGCGCGGGCCATCATTACCGGCCCGAAGCTGCTGCTGGCTGACGAGCCGACGGGCGCGCTGGATTCCAAAGCCTCGCAGAACCTGCTGGAAATCTTCCGCGACCTGCACCGGCAGGGGCAGACCCTCCTCATGGTGACCCACAGCGCCATGGCCGCCAGCTACGCCTCGCGCGTGATATTCATCCGGGACGGCGAGCTGTTCAGCCAGATGTATCGCGGCAATGCCGAGCGGCGCGCGTTCTTTGACAGAATTGTCTCCACCCTTTCGGTGCTCTCCGAAGGAGGTGCGGACGTTGGCTAAGGCGTTTTATGCCAAGCTGGCCGTCGGCAATCTCTCGCGCGGCAGGCGGATGTACGGCCCCTACTGCACCGCTTCGGCCATGATGAGCGGCATGTTCTTTGTCATTTTGAACCTGGTGTTCAACCGTACCATCACCAACATGCCCACGGGCGACGTGGCCATGGGGCTGTTTGCATTCGGCGCGGTGGTGATGGCGCTGTTTACTGTGGGCTACATGCTCTATATCAACTCCTTTCTTATCAGGCGGCGCAAGACGGAGTTCGGCCTCTACGGCGTGCTGGGCATGGAGCGGCGGCATGTCGCGCGCGTGATTCTCTGGGAAAACTGCATCCTCAGCGGGGTTTCCCTTCTGCTGGGCCTGGCGGGCGGCGCCGTCTTCGGGCGGCTGATTTTCCTGGCGCTGCTGCATACGCTCGGCTTCATGGGAGGCAGCGAGTTTACGCTGTCCTTGGGCGCGCTGGTGCTGACGTGCCTTGTTTTCGGCGCGATTTTTCTGCTGACCTCGCTGTACAACCTCTTTCAGGTGCAGCTCGCCTCGCCGGTCGATTTGCTCCGGGGCGAGAAAAAGGGCGAGAAAAAAACGCGCTTTGCCGTGCCCATGACCCTGCTGGGCGTGGCCATGCTGGGCACGGCGTACTATCTGGCCGTTACGGTCCGCCAGTCCGTCGTGGCGCTGGCATTTTTCTGGCCGGCAGTCATTCTGGTGATTCTGGCGACCCATCTGCTGATGACGGGAGGCAGCGTGTTCGTGCTGGGCGCGCTGCGGCGCAACCGCCGCCTGTATTATAAGCCCCGCAATTTCATTGCCATCTCGGGGCTCATTCACCGGATGAAGCAGAACGCCGCGGGACTGGCCAACATCTGCATCCTGTCCACCATGGTCATGGTCACCGTTTCCTGCTGCTGCGCGCTGTATTTCGGCCAGGAAACCATCCTCAGCGCCGGATACCCGGGCGATTTGTCCTATACCTTCCGCATCAGCGGCCGGCCCGAGCTGGAGGAGGAATTGCTGGATACCCTGCATGAAAGCGCCGAGTCGCTGGCCGCGCGCAGGGGGCTGACCATCGAGGACGAATTTGCCTACCGCAGCCTGTCGATGTATGTGCAGGTGCAGGACGGCCGCATCTGGTACCGCGACGAGCAGGCAAACATGACGGACGCCCTGCAGAGCCAGACGCCGCCCATGGAAATCATCCCCCTGGAGGACTATAACCGCGTGCTGGGCCGCGAAGAAACGCTGGCGGCGGACGAGGTGATTCTGCTGGCGCAGGAGCCGCTGGAAAACCAGCGCGAGTTCCCCCTGGAAGACGGCGCGCTGCGCGTGGTCCGCCAGGAGGCGGATACGCTCCTGACGCTGGGAAAGAACGGGGAGCAGACCACGCTGGTGGTCGTCACGCCGGACATGGAGACGGCGGTGCGCCTGGCCAACGATATCGACGCGGGCGACGTGGAGGAAGGCGGGCGGCGGTATTCCCAGGAGCAGAAGCGCTGGAACTGGAAGCTGAACCTGGACGCGGAGCAGGAGGACGGCTTATGGTTTTCCGAGGCGATGCGCGACGGGTTTTACGAGGCAGCCGACGCCGCGCTTGCGCAGAATCAGAACAACGGCCTTTATACCACCAGCAGCATTTATCTGCAGCGTATGAGCGCTTATGGCCTCTATGGCGGCCTGCTGTTCCTGGGCGCGTTTTTCACCGTGCTCTTTCTCATCAACACCGTCCTTATCATCTACTTCAAGCAGATTTCCGAGGGCTTCGACGACCGCGAGCGCTTTGACATCCTGCAAAAGGTCGGGCTGTCCCGGGAGGAGGTCAAAAAGACCATCAACGGGCAAATCCTCGTGGTATTCCTGCTGCCGCTTGCGATGGCGCTGATGCACGTCTTTGCCGCCGCCAACATGATTACGCAGATGCTCGGCAGCTTCCTGATGACCGACGTGGCGCTGACCCTGCGCTGCCTGCTCGCGGCGGGCGCGGTGTTTGTGGCGGTGTATTTATGCGTGTTCCGCCTGACCGCGCGCACCTACTACCGGCTGGTCGCCCGATAACGGCGGCCGGCGCGGCCTGCCGATTGACAGAATCGTCGGCAAAACGCTTGACAAACGGCGTTTCCTGGTGTATCCTTCAATCCATACTAATTTACTAGGGATTCGGGAACGGGGGGAACGCTGTTTTGCATATCTATGGAAATGTCCTGGAAACCATCGGCCGCACGCCCCTGGTGGAACTGGGACGCCTGTGCGCCCTGCGCGGCCTGAAGGCGCGCGTGGCGGCAAAGCTGGAGAGCAGGAATCCGGGCGGCAGCGCCAAGGACCGCGTGGCCGTGTCCATGCTGGAAGACGCGCGCGCCAGCGGGCGCATTGCCCCCGGCGCGACCGTTATCGAGCCGACCAGCGGGAATACCGGCGTCGGCCTGGCGATGGCGGCGGCAAGCATGGGCTATCGGCTTATCCTGACCATGCCGGATACCATGAGCGCGGAGCGGAGGGGGCTGCTGCGCGCATACGGCGCCCGGCTGGTATTGACCGACGGCGCGCTCGGCATGGCGGGCGCCATCGCCAGGGCGAAGGAGCTGGCCGCGTCCATTCCCGGAAGCTTCCTGCCCGGACAGTTTGAAAACCCCGCCAACCCGGCCGCGCATTATGCGGCGACCGGGCCGGAAATCTGGGCGGATACGGAAGGCGAGCTGACCGCTTTTGTCGCCGCCGTCGGAACGGGCGGCACGCTGACGGGCGTGGGGCGGTATCTGAAGGAAAAGAACCCCGCGGTGCGCGTCGTAGGCGTGGAACCGGCGGAATCGGCGGTGCTCTCCGGCGGCCAGGCCGGCCCGCACGGCATCGAGGGCATCGGCGCGGGCTTTGTGCCGCGGGTGCTGGACAGAAAGGTGGCGGACGAGGTGCTGCCCGTGCGCACGGAGGACGCGCGGGCGATGGCGCGGCTGCTGGCGCGCACGGAGGGGGTGCTGGCGGGCGTGTCCTCCGGCGCCGCGCTGTGCGCCGCGTGCGCGCTGGCGGAGCGCGCCGAGTACGAGGGGAAGCGAATTGTGGTGCTGCTGCCCGATACGGGCGAACGCTATCTTTCCACCCCGCTTTTTTCGGAGGCTGAGCATGTTTAAGCGGCTGAACGAGACGCTGGAAGCCTACAAACGGCGCGACCCGGCTGCGCGCTCCAAGCTGGAAATCCTCTTGCTCTATCCGGGCGTGCATGCCATCATCAACCACCGCATCGCGCATTTCTTCTATCGTCACCGGCTGTACTTTCTGGCGCGCCTGGTGTCCCAGATTTCGCGCCACCTGACCGGCATCGAAATCCACCCCGGCGCGCGCATCGGCAGGCGGCTGGTCATCGACCATGGCATGGGCATCGTCATCGGAGAAACCACGGAAATCGGGGACGACGTGCTGCTCTATCAGGGCGTGACCCTGGGCGGCTCGGGAAAGGATACGCACAAGCGCCATCCCACCCTGGGCAACAACGTCCTGGTCGGCAGCGGCGCCAAGGTGCTCGGTTCCTTCCGCGTGGGGGACAACGCGCGCATCGCTTCCAACGCCGTCGTCCTGCAGGCCATCCCGGATAACGCCACGGCGGTGGGCATCCCGGCGCGCGTGGTGCGCGTGGCCGGACGAAAGGTGGAGGAGCTGGATCATCGCAGCGTTCCCGACCCCGTCGCCCAGGAGCTGGCGCGGCTGCGGAAGCGCCTGGAAGCCCTTGAGTCCGCGTGTCACACGGACCGGCCATCCCCGCGAGACTGACAGTTCGGGCGGCCCAAACGACAATTTGGCCGCCTTTCGCTTATTTTTGGCGCATCGGCAGGGAAAAAAGAATGTCTGTCGTATCTAGAGAAAAAGGGGAACGTTGTTGTTTCCCTACCATTATCCGTTTCACCTCTTCGCATACAGCATCAGGAATGGAGGCCTCTCATCATGGCAACGGTCAATCTGGAAAAACTCGGCATCATCAACACCTCTGAAGTCTACCACAACCTCTCGGCGCCCGCGCTCGTGGAAAAAGCGCTGGCCCGCGGCGAAGGCAAGCTGGCCGACAACGGCGCGCTGTGCGTCTTTACCGGCAAGTACACCGGCCGCTCCCCGAAGGACAAGTTCATCGCGGACGAACCCTCCGTCCACGACCTCATCGACTGGAACAACGAAAACCGGCCGATTTCTCCCGAAAAATTCGACGCTATCTTCCGCCGCATGACCGCGTATCTGCAGAACCGTGAGCTCTACGTGTTCGACGGCTTCGCCGGCGCGGACCCGAAGTTCCGCTCCTCCTTCCGCGTTATCAATGAGCTGGCCAGCCAGAACCTGTTTATCCATCAGCTGCTCATCCGTCCGACGGAAGCGGAGCTGGAAAGCTTTGCCGAAGATTTTACCATCATCGCCGCCCCCGGCTTCAAATGCATCCCCGAGCTGGACGGCGTGCACTCCGAGGCTGCCATTCTGCTGTCCTTCGAGCGCAAGCTGGTGCTGATTGCCGGCAGCCAGTACGCGGGCGAAATCAAAAAGTCCGTGTTCTCCGTGATGAATTTCGTGCTGCCGCAAAAGGGCGTATTCTCGATGCACTGCTCCGCCAACGTCGGCCATGACGGGGACAGCGCGCTGTTCTTCGGCCTGTCCGGCACCGGCAAGACCACCCTGTCCGCAGACCCCGCGCGCAAGCTGATTGGCGATGACGAGCATGGCTGGAGCAAGGACGGAATTTTCAATATTGAAGGCGGCTGCTATGCCAAGTGCATCAACCTTTCCCGCGAAAATGAACCCCAAATCTGGGATGCCATCCGGTTCGGTTCCCTGGTGGAAAACGTCGTTATCGATGAGAACGACCGCACCCTGGATTACAACGACGGCAGCGTGACGGAAAATACTCGCGTGGGCTATCCGGTCGAGTACATCCCCAACGCGCAGATTCCCGGCATCGCCGGCCATCCCAAGACCGTTATCTTCCTGACCGCGGACGCCTTCGGCGTGCTTCCGCCTGTCAG
>DVFI01000078.1 GCA_018713305.1 Candidatus Avichristensenella intestinipullorum | reverse complement strand
AGGGAAACCTTGCTGCGCAAGATTTCCGAACCCGCCGCACATGTCGCCGGGTTCGGATTGCATTTGGAGGGCTTCGGCCCTCCAAGCCTCCCCAAAGGGGTTTGTCGCTGCGGATGGCACAGGAAGGGGCTGGCCGCCCCTTCCTGCATCCCCGCAGAAGTGTGTTCCATTTGTCGATACGCTGGACGGGCTCGGCCCGTTTGGCACTTGTCATGCATTTTGCATTCTGATACAATGAATGCAGAATTTTTACGCGAGAGGATGACCCATCATGGCCCCATCCACGCCTTCCGAACGGGCAGAACGCCTCGCCGACCGCACGGCCATGCTGCGTCTGGCATGGCCGGCGCTGTGTGAAAACCTGTTGTCCACGCTGGTGCAGTTCGTCGATACCGCCATGGTCGGCGCGCTGGGAGCGGCCGCCACGGCGGCCGTGGGCGTGAACGCCTCGCCCATGTGGCTGATGAACGGGCTGGTTTCCGCCATCGGCGTGGGCGGAACCGCGCTGGTGGCGCGGCAGACGGGCGCGGGAGACCACGAAGGCGCGGAAGCCACCTGCCGGCAGGTGTTCCAGGGGATTCTGGTGCTTTCCGCGCTCATCTGCGCCGCCGCCATGGTGCTGGCGCAATGGCTGCCGGCGTGGATGCAGGCGGACCCGTCGCTCCATGCCGATGCGACGGCTTATCTGCGCATTGTGGCGGCGGCGTTCGTGCCGCATTTCACCGGCATGGCGCTGGGGGCCGTGATGCGCGGCGCGGGCAACACCCGCACGCCCATGCAGGTGGCGGCGGGCGCAAACCTGCTGAACGTGGTGGGCAATTTTCTGCTGATTTTCCCCACGCGGACCCTGACGGTATTCGGCGTGTCCTTTCCGATGTGGGGCGCGGGGCTCGGCGTGCGCGGCGCGGCCATTTCGACGGCCGTCAGCACGGCGCTTGCGGGCCTGGTGATGGTGTATATGATTTGCCGTCCGAGTTCGCGGGTGGTGCTGCGGCTGCGCAAGCTCCGCCTGGACATGCCCATTCTGCGGCGCATTCTCAACGTCGGCTTTCCGGCCGCGCTGGAGCGGCTGACGCTCAACGTGGGGCAGATTTTCTTTGTGGGCCTGGTTTCGTCGCTGGGCACCGCGCAGCTGGCGGCGCATCATCTGTCCCTCAACGTCGAATCGCTCTCATACATGCCGGGGTTCGCCTTCGGCGTGGCGGCGACCACGCTCATCGGCCAGTCGCTCGGCGCGCAGGACCCCCAGCGCGCCATGGCGCGCGGCGCCCTGTGCATCCGGGCGGGCGTCGTGGTCATGAGCGGCATCGGCGTGCTGCTGTTCGCGTTTGCTCCCTGGCTTATCGCCATGCTCTCGCCGGACGAAGAGGTGCGCGCCATCGGAACGGTGCTGATTCGCATCTGCGCGTTTGAACAGCCCTTTATGGCCATGAGCATGATTGGAGCCGGCGCGCTGCGCGGCGCGGGCGACACGCGCGTCCCGTTCTATGTTTCGCTCGCGGGCATGTGGGGCGTCCGGCTGATTCTGGCCTGGCTGCTGGCGATACGGTTCGGCCTGGGCGTCAACGGCGCATGGTACGCCATGGTGACGGACCTTTGCGTGCGCGGCGTGCTGATGTATGTGCGCTTTGCGCGCGGAAAATGGAAGACGGCCAGCGTCTGAGCCGGACGGACCGCTCCCGCATACGGCGTGCGGACAAACAATTTTGCAAAAAAGCGTGACGGGCGCGCGCCCATGGTTTATAATCGTCTGAGAACAACAAGGAGGCATTGCTGTGCTCAAACGTTGTCTGGCCGCGCTCTTATGCGCCTGTCTCTGCCTGCCTGCGTGCGGCTGTGCGCAGGAGGAAACGCTGACGGTGACCGCCACGTTTTATCCGCTTTACCTGACCGCCATCAACATCGCGCGCGATGTCGAGGGCGTGGAAATCGTGTGCCTTGCGCCGCCGCAGGCCGGATGCCTGCACGATTACCAGATGACCGCCGCCGACCGGTGCGCGCTGGCCGACAGCGACGTTGTCATCCAGAATGGCGCAGGGCTGGAGGCTTTTCTGGACGAGCTGCTGCCCACGCTGACCGCGACGGTCGTGGACGCCAGCGCGGGGGTGACGCTGCTGGAGGATGCCCACCACGAGCACGGGCACGAAACGGCCTGCAATCCGCACGTGTGGGTCAGCGTCGCCGGGGCCATGGCGCAGGCGCGCAACATTGCCGACGGCCTCGCCCAGGCCGACCCGGCCCATGCGCAGGCGTACAAAGCCAACTGCGAGGCATATCTGGCGTCGCTGGAGGAACTTCAGGAGCAGATGCACGCGCTGCTGGCGCCCTGCGAGGGCATGCCTATCATTACGTTCCATGCCGCGTTTGATTACCTGGCGCAGGAATTCGGCCTGCGCGTGGTCGCGGTGGTGGAAACCGACGCCGGCTCCGCGCCCTCGGCGCAGGAACTGGCAAACGTGGCGGAAATCGCCCGTGAGGAAGGCGTGAAGGCGCTGTTTGCCGAGCCGCAGTACGACGACGCGTCCGTGGACATCCTCGCGCGCGAGACGGGCCTGCCGGTGTACCTGCTGGATCCCGTGGTCAGCGGCGAGGCGGATGCGGAGGACTATGACGCGTACCTGCGCATCATGCTGGAAAACGCGCAGACCCTTTGCGAGGCCCTGCTATGAAGCACCTGGACGCGAAATCGCCCTGCGGCGCCTGCTGTACGCGCTTTGAAGGGCTGTCGGTGGCGCTGGAAGGGCTGCCCATCCTGGAGGATGTTTCCCTCCATCTGCACTGCGGAGAAATTACCGCCATCATCGGCCCAAACGGCGCGGGAAAGACCACGCTGTTCCGGGCGCTGCTGCGCCAGGTCCCGTATCGCGGCCAGATTCTCTTTACCGACGCCGCAGGCAGCCGGGTAGGCCGCCCGCGTATCGGCTATGTGCCGCAGAACCTTTCCGCAGAGCGCCTGGCGCCGGTCACGGTGCTGGATTTTCTGGGCGCCGCGCTGTGCGGCATGCCCGCCTTCCTGCCGCCCGGCCGCAAAAAGCGCGCGCTCGTGCGGGAAGCGCTGGAAAAGACGGGCGCGCAGGCGCTGGAGGACAGGCGGCTGGGCACGCTTTCGGGCGGCGAGACGCAGCGGGTGCTGCTGGCGCTGGCGCTGGCGCCGCTGCCTGACCTGCTGCTGCTGGACGAGCCGGTCTCCGGCATGGACGCCGAGGGCCTCGCTTCGTTCTACCGTCTTCTGGACACCCTCCGGCACGATTTTGACCTGAGCATTCTGCTCATCTCGCACGATTTTGACTTTGTCCGGCGCTATGCGGACCGCGCGGTGCTGCTGCACCACCGGGTGCTGGCGTGCGGAAGCCCGGAGGCGGTGCTGGGCGGCGAGGCGTTCGCGGCGCTGTTTCCGGACGTTGCGGGAAGGGGGCGGCGGTAGATGGAGTTTCTTTCCGCTTTCTTCTGGGAATGGACGGACTATGGGTTTATGCGCCTGGCGCTTTGCGCAGTGCTGCTGATGGCCCCGCTGTACGGCCTGCTGGGCACCATGGTCGTGGACGGACGGATGTCCTTCTTTTCCGATTCGCTCGGCCATTCGGCCATGACGGGCATCGCGCTGGGCGTGCTGCTGGGCCTGGATACGCCGGTATGGGCGATGGTCGCCTTCGGCGTGCTGTATGCGCTCCTTCTGGTGTATGTCAAGGCGCGGGGCGCGGCCTCGACGGATACGACCCTCGGCGTGTTTTCGGCCACGGGGATGGCGCTGGGCGTGGTGCTGCTGTCCCGAAACGGCGGATTTGCACGCTATTCGAACTATCTGATAGGCGACCTGCTGGCCATTGAGGCGGGCGACCTGGCGGCAATCGGCGCGGCGCTGGCGGCGACGGTCGTCTTCTGGTTTGCGGCCTACAACCGGCTTTTGCTGCTGTGCGTCAGCCCGGCGCTGGCCGCCAGCCGGGGCGTGCGCGTGCGCCTGGCGGAGGCTTGCTTCGCCTGCCTGCTGGCGGTGGTGGTCATGCTGTCCATCCGCTGGGTGGGCACGCTGATTATCAGCGCCATGCTGGTGCTGCCGGCGGCCGCGGCGAGAAACCTGGCCCGCAACGTGCGGGGATATCATGGCCTGTCGGTGCTGCTGGCGCTGGTGTGCGGGGTGGTCGGCCTGCTGCTTTCCTTTGCCTGGGGGACGGCGAGCGGCGCGACCATTGTGCTGTCGCTGTCGCTGTGCTATGCGCTGTCGCTGGCGAAACGGCGGCGGGGCGCGTAACGGGTTCGGCCCATGGGCCCGGGCCGCGGCCTTCCGCAGCGCAGCCCGGCGCGGCAAGCTGCTGCGCGGCGGATTTCTCAGCGACTTTTAATCTTTTCCTAAACGATATCACAAGGAAACGGGGCGCAATCATGGTATGATATGCCCGTCAACACAAGACAGGAGGAAAACAAGATGTCATACGACGATATGCTTCGCAACATGGAGTACCTGAGGGAAAAGGCGGATGTGTCCTATGAGGAGGCGGAAGAGCTGCTGAAGAAATACGACGGCAATGTGATGCGCGCGCTGGTGGAGCTGGAGCGGCAGGGGCGCGTGTATCCCCGCGGCGGCGCGCAGGGTTCCGCGCAGGGCGGCGCGGCGCAGCCGGAGCCGAACCGGGCCCACAAGGACAAGACCGTCAAGAAGACCGCGTCCCAGTTTATCAGCGACGCGATGCGCCATCGCGTGATTGTCGAGCGCGGCCCCAAGGACGAGCGGGAAGTCGTGGCCAACCTCAGCGCGCCGTACTGCGCGGGCGCGGCCGTGATTGCGCCGCACCTGCTGCTCGGTTCCGTGGCGCTGATGTTTGTGCTGGGGTACCGCGTGCGCGTCAAGAAAACGCCGAAAGGCCAGGGCACGACGCCCGAGGACGTGGAGGCGTTCGTAGACAGGACTGTCTCCAACATCAAAACGACCGCTTCCAGCTTCGCGCAGACGGCGCGGGAAAGCGGGCTGGGCAGGGAAGAAAAGGACGAGGATGCGCGCGGGGGCGCGCAGAGCGCGCCGAAGGATGACGACGAAGGTGGAGAGGTAACCATTGAGTAAAATCCTCATCGTGGAAGACGAAGCGAAAATCGCCAGGTTTGTACAGCTGGAGCTGATGCATGAAGGCTATGAGGTACAGACCGCGGGAGACGGGCTTTCCGGGCTGCAGGCGGCGCAGAGCTGGCAGCCCGACCTGCTCATTTTGGACCTCATGCTGCCGGCCCTGAGCGGCATCGAGGTCTGCCGCCGCCTGCGCGCCGGGGAGCAGACGGAGAGCATGCCCATCCTCATGCTGACGGCCAAGGATGACGTCAGCGACAAGGTGACGGGCCTGGACATGGGCGCGGATGACTATATGACCAAGCCCTTCGCCATCGAGGAGCTGCTCGCGCGCATCCGCGCGCTGCTCAAGCGGCGCGGCGTGCCCCGGCAGGCGCGCGCGCATGCGCTGCAGGCAGGGCCCGTGTCGCTGGACGAGGACGCGCGCACGGCGGCCTGCGACGGCCAGCCGCTGTCGCTGACCAAGACGGAGTTTGACCTGCTGGCCTATCTGATGCGCAACCAGGGCCGCGTGGTCACGCGCGACGAGCTGCTGGAAAAGGTCTGGGGCTGGTCGTACGACGGCGATACCAACGTCGTGGACGTGTACATCCGCTATGTCCGCCAGAAGCTCGACGAGCGGTTCCATGTCAAGACCATCCATACCATCCGCGGCGTGGGCTACATGTTCCGGCATGAAGAAAAAAGATAGCGAAAACAGAGTGGAGCGCGGCACGGCGGCAAAGGCCGGGCGCGACCGGCGAATGCGGAAGGAAGCCCGAAAGGCGGAAAAGGCGCGAAGGGCCGAGGAGGCGCGCAGGGCGGCGAAAACGGCACGGCAGGCGGATCATGCGGCAACGGAGCCGGACGAGAACCTGTTCAACCGCACCAGCGACCGCGTGCACGGCTATTCCTCGCGCCTGAAGCGCTATGTCCGCCTGTCGATAGGGCTGCGCGCATCGGCGGGATACGCGCTTTTGCTCTGGCGCATGCTCGTGCCCATGATGCTGCTGCTGACGGTACTGTACGGGTGCCTGCGGGCAGGCGCCTATGTCTCCCTGCGGGACGAGGCGCTGGCCGCCCTGCCCGACGGGGAGACAGAGGGCGTGGAAATCCTCCTGCTGCCGGCCGGCGTGGAGCCCGGAGGATGGATATTCTACGAGGGCTGGGGCGTCTATGTGCAGGAGCAGCCGCTGGAGATTTTTCTGCAGTATGCGCAGGACGACGGCATGTACACCGTGCAGCTGCTCTTTTCGCTTCGCGAGGACGCGTTCGTCCTGCGCGGCCTGCTCTTCGGGCTGGCGGGGCTGGTGCTGCTGTGTTCGGTATCTTTCCTGATTCATGGTCACCGCCTCAACGCCAAGCTGCTGCAGCCCATTTCGGACATTGCCGAGACCGCCCAGCAGATGAGCGAGAAAAACCTTTCCTCGCGCATCAACGTGGCGGGCACGCAGAACGAGCTGCGCGATCTGGCCGTGGTCATCAACGACATGCTCGACCGCATTGAGACCGCCTATAACCGGCAAAAGCAGTTCGTGTCCGACGCCTCGCATGAGCTGCGCACGCCCATTGCGGTCTTGCAGGGATACGCGGGCCTGCTCAAGCGCTGGGGCAAGGACAACCCGGACGTTCGCGACGAAGCCATCGCCGCCATTGCCAGCGAGACGCAGAGCATGAAGGAGCTGGTCGAAAACCTTTTGTTCCTGGCGCGGCATGACAAAAAGACGCTCTCCCTTTCCTTTGCCCCCTTCGACAGCGCGGAGATGCTCCGGGAGCTTGTCAAGGAGACGGAAATCATCGCCGTCAACCATCGCGTCATCGGCGGGACGCTGGCCGAATGCACCCTGCTGGGCGACCGCGCCATGGTCAAGCAGGCGGTCCGCATTTTCGTGGACAACGCGCTGAAATATACGCCCCCGGGCGGCTGCGTCGAAATTGCCAGCCGCCGCCTGGCGCAAAGCCTCCTCATTACGGTCAGCGACAACGGCCCCGGCATCAAAAAAGCGGACTTGCTGCGCATCTTCGACCGCTTTTACCGGGCGGACGCGGCGCGCTCCGGGCAGGTGGCCGGCCATGGGCTGGGGCTGTCCATCGCGCGGACCATCGCCCTTTCGCACAACGGAAAGATTCACGTCAAATCCAAACCCGGGCAGGGGAGCGCCTTTTCCCTGGAGCTGCCCGCGCCGCCGGTTTGACCCGCCGGTTTCACCCCGGACACGGGCGCTTCATAGACTGAAGCGGAATCTGTTGTTTGGAGGCGAAGCCATATGCAAACACCCGCTTGCGGAGACAACTACATCAGCTATACCATTGCCAAGGGGCAGACGCTCTACGCCATCGCACGCCAGTTCAATACCACGGTTGCTGAAATCCTGGCGGCGAACCCCGCGCTGGACGTACAGCTGTACTATGCGGGCGACGTCATCTGCATTCCCAAGCCCGACAGCGGCACCAGCTGCGCCAACGGCACGCCCTACACCATCCGGCAGGGAGACAGCTTCTATCTGATTGCGCAGCGGTTCGGCATCCCGCTGGCCAATCTGCTGGCCGCCAACCCCGGCGTGGACCCCGCGCGGCTGGTCGTCGGCCAGGTCATCTGCGTGCCGGTCGCGCCCGAGGCGGGCTGTCCCAACGGATACAGCGTACATACCGTCACCCAGGGGCAGACCTTCGTGGATTTGCAGGTGCTCTACAACGTTTCCTACGACGCGCTGCGCCGTGCCAATCCGGACGTTGATTTGACCTCTCTGCTGGCCGGCCAGGAGCTGTGCATCGCGCCGATTGGCTCGCGCGGCACCTGCGGCACGGGCGTGGGCCCATACCAGCTGGTCAGCGGCGATACGCTGAGCGTCCTCGCCTCGCGCTTTGCCACCAGCATCGGGGCGATTCTCATGGCCAACCCGAACCTCGCGCCGACGGACTTTACGGTCGGGCGCATCATCTGCCTGCCGGAGGGCGCGACCATTCCGGGATAACGGCGAAGCGGACCGTTACGCCGCGGTTTCGGCGGACGTCCGGGCGCGGGGAACCGCGCCGCAGCGTATCGACAAATGGAACACACTTCTGCGGGGATGCAGGAAGGGGCGGCAAGCCCCTTCCTGTGCCATCCGCAGCGACAAACCCCTTTGGGGAGGCTTGGAGGGCCGAAGCCCTCCAAATGCAA
>DVFI01000077.1 GCA_018713305.1 Candidatus Avichristensenella intestinipullorum | reverse complement strand
GACCCCCTCGCTCGCTCCTCGCTCGCGATTCCTCCGCCTGGCTTCTACTCTCTTCTTTGACTTCGCTTTCTTCCTTGCTCTTCCCTGTATCGTTTTCAAGGTCCGCCTCCGCCTCGCTTATCCCCTGCGCTTCCACGCTCGGCCTCGCAAGACGCTCAGTTAGAATACCACTTCCCCTCCCTTTTGTCAACCCCTTTTTGCGGGTTTTCGAGAAAAAAACTAGTAAGACGGCATATCACTGACCGTATCGGCACTATTTTGCGTATCCTGCGGCGTCTGTTCGTCCAGGGAATCCGGCCGTTCCGTCTGCATGGTTTCCACCAGCCAGTCCACAAACGCATACGCCGCTTCCGGATTGGCGGCATAGCTCATGACGCCAATCACCATGCCTTCGTTGATGATGCCGTATTCCAGCAGGCCGTATAGCGTCTCCGTGGGAATGCCCATCACGCCGGCGTTGCCTTCGCTGTCGGTGCCAACGCAGCTTTCCACATCCATGCCGTTGAGGTCAATGGCGCCCGATGCGATGGCCTCGTCCAAGATTCGGAACGCGCCGCTTTCCTTCAACGCGTCAAAGCGCTCGCGCGGAAGGATGTAGATGTCGCCCTCGCCCGCGCCCATGTAGGTGGACATCTGCATATCGCCATAATAATCCTCCTGCGAATACAGGATGGACGCGACCTGGGCGTCCTCCAGCTCCGGACAAAGCGAGAGAATCTGCGCCTCAAACCAGTCCGTCGTCTCCTGCGTCAGCGCGTTGGTGACGATATACACGCTCAATTGCTTGTCCTTGGGCGGCCGGTAGGCGGTGGTGGTATAGAGCAGATTCCACCCCACCGCCACCAGCGTCAGCATCAGCGCATACTTCCAGAAGGAGTAGGTAAAGTGATTCTTCAGCCTTTCCTTGGTAATCCTGGTATTCATGCGCTATATCCTCGGCTTCATCGTCGGGAACAGGAGCACGTCCCGGATGGTCGCGCTGTCGGTCAGGAGCATGACCAGCCGGTCAATGCCGATGCCGATGCCGCCGGTGGGCGGCATGCCGTACTCAAGCGACGTACAGAAATCCTCGTCGATGACCATTGCTTCCTCGTCGCCCTTGGCCCGTTCCATGGCCTGTTGCACAAACCGCTCGCGCTGGTCGATGGGGTCGTTCAGCTCCGAAAAGGCGTTGGCGTATTCGTGGCCCGCGATGAACAGCTCAAACCGCTCGGTAATGCCGGGGCAGCCGGGCTTTTTCTTGGCCAGGGGAGAAATTTCAATGGGATAGTCGAGGATGAAAGTCGGCTGGACAATCTTTTCCTCGGCGAAGGCGTCGAACGCCTCGGCGAGCAGCTTGCCGCGCGAGATGGTCTTGTCCTCAAACGCCAGCCCGATTCTTCCCGCCAGCGCGCGCGCCTCTTCATCGTTCCGGCATGCCAGGAAATCCGCGCCCGTTTCCGCCTTGACCGCGTCGTTCATCGACAGGCGGGCGAACGGCGGCGTCAGGTCAATGTCCATGCCCTGATAGGTGATATGCGTATCGCCCAGCACCGCGCGGGCGCAATGGCTGATAACGCCCTGCGCGATATCCATCATGCCGTCCAGGTTGGTATACGCCTGGTAAAGCTCCATCATGGTGAATTCCGGGTTATGGGTTGCGTCCATGCCCTCGTTGCGGAAGTTCCGGCCAATCTCGTACACCCGCTCCAGCCCGCCGACAATCAGCTGCTTGAGCCGCAGTTCCAGGGCGATGCGCAGGTGCATATCGATATCCAGCGCGTTATGGTGCGTCAGGAACGGCCGCGCAGTCGCGCCGCTTGCCACGGTATTGAGAATGGGCGTCTCCACTTCCAGGAAGCCGAGGCCGTCCAGATACCGCCGTATTTCGCTGATAATCCGGGAGCGCTTGACGAACGTCTCGCGCACCTCGGGGTTGACAATCAAATCGACCGAACGCTGGCGGTAGCGAAGCTCCGGGTCGCGCAGGCCGTGAAACTTCTCCGGCAGCGGCTTGAGCGCCTTGGACAGCAGCGTCACCTCGCCGGCATGCACGGAAACCTCCCCGGTCTTGGTCCGAAACACCGTGCCCGTAACGCCCAGAATATCGCCGATATCCATCTGTTTAAAGCGCGCGTAGGCCTCCTCGCCGATATCGTCGCGGCGAATATAGGTCTGAATATCGCCCTTGAGATCCAGCAGGTGAGCGAAGCTGGCCTTGCCCATAATCCGCCGCGACATCATGCGCCCGGCAATGCTTACGGTTTTGCCCTCCAGCTCGTCAAAGCGCGCCAGGATGTCTGCGCTGTGCTGCTGCTGGTCAAAGCGGGTGATTCGGAAGGGATCGCGCCCCTCCGCCTGCAGGGTTTTGAGCTTTTCTCTGCGGATGGCCTCCTGTTCGCTCAGGGAGATTTCCGCGCGCGTGCCGTCCATCATATTCCTCCCGTCTATCAATCTCTTCGGATTTCCAGGACCTTCAGGGTGCGCATGCCGTCCGGCACCGCAAAGGAGACCTCACCGCCGGTTTTCGCGCCCAGGAGCGCCGCGCCCACCGGAGATTCATTGGAGATTCTGCCCTCCAGCGGGTCCGCCTCGGTGGCGCCGACAATCTTATATTCCACCTCGCGCCCGGTTTTCATGTCCTGCACGCGCACCAACGTGCCCACGCCCACCGCGTCGATGGACACGTCGGTATGGTCCACGACCACGGCCGTGCGCAGCATGTTCTCCAGCTGGCTGATATGTCCTTCGATGCGGGCCTGCTCGTTCTTGGCCTCATCGTATTCCGCGTTTTCGCTCAGGTCGCCAAAGGCGATGGCCGTTTTGATTTGCTCTGCGATTTCCTTGCGCTTGACCAGCTTATAGTAGCTCAGTTCCTCTTCCAGCTTCGCCAGTCCGTCCGCGGAAATCACCGGGCGTCCCTTGTTGTTGTCCGTCATGGCATACACTCCTTATCTCGTCGCGCCTTGGCGCGCACCGTCCGGGCAAAACCGTCGGCTGCAGTAATAAGTAATAGAAAAGCACACCGCGCGGCGCGCAGTGCCGTCCGGCGGAACCGCCGCCGCGGGAAGGGTTTTCCTTCAATCAGACCTGTATTATAAGACCCCCCTTCCCCCTTTGTCAATCAAAGGACGGGAGAATTCACATAATGGTCAAAAGTAATCCTGAATAAACAGCGGCCGCCTCGGAAACGCCGCGCTCAACGCCGCCTCGTTTCCGCATACGCGCACGTCCAGGCGCATGGCAGCCATATGCATATCGCAATAGCCGACGACCAGCTGGGTCAGCGCGTGGACGGACGTTTCCAGGTCCGGCTTTTCCCACACGCGCGTCACGCCCTCCGCGCAAACCCGGTAGACGCCGCTGTTCTGCGGCAAAAAGGCGTCTTCCACCGCCACCGTGTACGGCCGGGGCGGCGGCGGCAGGCAGGCCAGGGCGCGCCCCACATGGGTCAGCCGGAGCATGAACGAGTGATGCGCCGTGCGGTCAAACGTCGAAGGCTCCTCGGCCAGGGCGGCCAGCGGCACATCCTCGGGCAGCGTCAACTCCATGCGCCGGTACTCCGGCTCCAGCGTATGCAGAAAGCCCAGCACCGCGCGCAGGCCCTCCGGCCCGTCCCAGGCGATATCCCGGCTTACCAGCACGCGCCCCCAGCCCTCGGCGGGACGGTCCTGGTAGCTGATATAGGCCAGCCATTTCCGCTCGTTGCCCAGCGCATAGGCCGCGCAATCCCCCTGCCAGCGCGCGGGCGGAAGCTGGCGGCGCATCTGCCGCAAGTCCCGGCGCAGCGCGCCGTTATAGCGCGAGGCAAAGCGGTTGTACAGCGCCAGCGCCTCTTCGGCGCCCTCCTGCGCGGTCAGCGGCCTGGCCCAGCCGTCGTGGGCAAAGGCGCGCAGGGCTTCGGAGGGGAAGGCATAGACCGAGCGCGTGTCGGCCAGCTCGTAGCCGAATTTCCGGTAGAAGGCATGGGAAAAGGGATACAGCGCGGAAAGCGTTTCCCCCTGCTCGCGCGCCTCCTGCAGCAGCGGCCCGAATATGGCGCGCACCGCGCCGCCGCGCCGGTATTCCGGCAGCGTCGCCACACCGCCGACGCCGCCCATCGGCACGGGCTTTCCCTCCAGAAAGGCGGTGAAGGCATGGTTGACGGCGCAGGCCATCAGCTCGCCCCCGGGCGCAAAGCATCCCCATTCCCGACCGCGCCGGTCCTGGGCCTGCTCGTCCGCTTCGGCGGCGTCGGGCGCGCGGCGCTGATGGTATGCCGTGGCGCGCACCTGCTCGGGCAGCGCCATTTCCTCCGGCAGAATCTTTCGCACCGTCTTTTCGTTCATCCTGTCTCCTCCTGCGCGGCCTCCACATCCCGGAGCGCGCGCTCCAGCGCCTCCAGCGTGCCGGCCGTATTGATTCTCGTGCGCGCCTGCGCCGCCCCGCGCAGACCCCGGACGTACCAGGCCGCGTGCTTGCGCATCTCCCGCACGGCCACCCGCTCGCCCTTCCATTCGCACAGCGCCCGCGCATGCCCCAGCGCGGTCTCCACCCGCGCGTGCGCGTCCGGCGCGGCCGCCTTCTCTCCGGCCAGCGCCGCGCGAATCTGCGCAAAAATCCACGGGTTGCCCAGGGCGCCGCGGCCTACCATCACCGCGTCGCAGCCGCTCTCCCGAAGGCGCGAAAGCGCGTCCTCCCCGCAAAAAATGTCGCCGTTGCCGACAACCGGCACGGATACGGCCGCCTTGACCCGGGCTATGGCCTCCCAGTCCGCCCTGCCCGCGTACTGCTGCGCGCGCGTGCGGCCATGCACGACAATCGCATCCACCCCCTCCGCCTCGGCCATGCGGGCAAAGGGAACCGCCACGATATGCTCCTCGTCCCAACCCAGCCGCATCTTGACCGTCAGCGGCAGGCGCGTGGCCCGGCGCGCCGCGCGCAGCACGCGCGCGGCCAACGGCAGGTCGCGCAGCAGCGCGCTGCCGTCCCCGCCGGATACGATTTTCGGCGCAGGGCATCCCATGTTCAGGTCCACGGAGGCAAACCCACGCCCTTCCAGCCGACGGACGGCTTCTTCCATCACGTCCGGCTCATGGCCGAACAGCTGCAGGCCCACCGGCCCCTCGTCCGGATGGCGCAGCAGGAGGTTTTCCACGGCGCGCAGGTTTTCCGGCGCGCAGAGGAAGCCCTTGGCGCTCACCATTTCGCTGACTGCAAAAGCGCTGCCCTGCCGGTGGCAGAGCAGGCGGAACGGAAAATCCGTAATGCCCGCCATGGGCGCAAGCCATGCGCCGTCGGGCAGGGACAGGGCGCCGACGCGCATCACGGCAGCGTCTCCATCAGCTTGAGCGAGGCGATTTTCCACCGCCCGTTTTCGCGCACGAGCGTAGCGCGGTAGCGCGAGGTGCTCCAGGCCGGCGGATAGACGCTGGACGGATCGTTTGCTTCGGCTTCGGCGCGCAGGCTGGACTTGATGCGCCCGTCTATTTTGGGCACGCTCTCGACAAAATCGGCGCTGGCGGTATCGTCCCACGGCCAGCACCACATCCATTCCAGCGTCACGCGATGGTCGATGCCGGTAATATCGTAGTCGGCGTAGGGCGATTCGCTGGAGAGGCCGACGTTGAGCGCCGTGTCCAGGCGCACAAAATCCTCCTGGAAAAACTTGGTCAGGGACGCCGGCTCCTCCTCCATCATGATGACCTGTGCGCGCAGCGCCATGCCGTCCTTGAGCAGAATCAGGATGTTGGAGGTGTTCATCGCCATGTAAAAGGCGATAATCAGCGCCCCGAACAGCAGGGTCACGCCCAGCAGCCTCTTTGCGATGTACCAGAGAAAACGGCGCAGGTATTGCACGCGAGCACTCCTTCCGCTTGTTTTGCGGTTCCGTCCGTCCCGTTATCGCCTATATAACGCCGCCAGACGGCAATCCCTTCCCGCCTGATTCCAGCACGACGGCCGTCCCGCTCGCCGTCACCATGAGCATGCCGTTGCTCTGGCCCAGCGTTTCATAGTCCACGTCCACGCCGACCACCGCGTTGGCGCCGCGCTCGACAGCGCGCTGCTCCATCTCCGCCAGCGCTTCTTCCCGCGCGCGCATCAGCTCCTCCTCATAGGCGCCCGACCGCCCGCCAAAGAAATTGCTCAGCCCCGCCGCGAAATCCCGGAGAAAATTGACGCCCGCAATGACCTCGCCAAAGACGATGCCTCGATATTCCCGAATCACGCGTCCATCGACGCCCTGGGTGGTTGTGATAATCATGTGAATCCCTCCTGTTGTAAAAGTGATGCCATCGTATTATAATCGCATTATACTACAAACGGCGAAACTTCGCCACCGGAGGTGCGCATGATTTTCCAGCGGGACTATGTACTGCGCATGATTGAAATGATGGGAGAATTCGTGCGAAAGGTCTGTTCGCTCGCGCGGGACGCGGACGCGCTGGCGGAACTCAACGAGGCCAGCCGGCGCGGCTGCGGCATGCCGCTGGATATGCTCGGCGCCGCGGAACCGGATACGCTGGCCGCCCTGCTGGAGGAACCGCAGCGCCTCTTCGGCGCGGAGCTGCTGCTCCTGCGCGCGCGGGTGGAGAGCCGGACGCATACGGACGACGCGCTGCTCCCGCTGCGCAGCCAGGCGGTGCGGCTGCTGGGCACGCTGACCGAGACGGATTTCATGACCCGCGCCTGCGAGCTGACCTGCCAAATCCTGCACGATGCGCTGGACGCGCTGGACGCGGACAGCCTGCTGGCCGCAGCCGGGCTGTGCGAGCGGGCGGGCCGCTTCGACCGGGCGGAAGACGCCTGGTTTGCGCTGCTGGAGCGGGACGGCGCGCGCGCCGGGGAGGTCGCCCGCTTTTACGACCGGCTGGAAGCGCTGCCGGACGCGGCGCTGGCGCAGGGCGGCCTGCCGCGGGCGGAGCTGGCCGAAGGCCGCGCGTCCCTTGCCCGCTGACAGGCCCCGTTCCCGGCGCTCTTTCAGCCCCTGCCCAGCATCGAACGCTTCAGCGTCCAGAGCGGGCGGCTCAAATCGACCTTGTACAGATGCGGCTTGTGCAGGCGTTTGTATTCTTCCCACAGCGTGCTCATCTCCCGCGCCGCGTAAGCGCGGATTTCGGGAAGCGCCGGCAGGTCGTATACCAGCCTGCCGCCCCGGAACACGGGCTCCAGCAGGGGGCGCAGGGTATAGTCCGTCACCGTCATCGTCTTCCAGGTATTCTCCGGGTCGAACAGCGTCAGCGGTTCGCGCTCGTCGTATACCTCGTCCGCCAGCGCAATCAGGTCCGCCAGCGCCCGCCCGTCCTTTTTGTCATAGACGCGATAAAGCTTCTTCAGCCCCGGGTTGGTAATCTTCGCGGGGTTTTCGGATATCTTGATGCGCGGCTGCATCACCCCGTCCACTTCTTCCGCGGCCAGCTTGTACACGCCGCCCAGCGCCGGCGTATTCTGGCTGGTAATCAGCCGGGTGCCCACGCCCCAGATATCGATGCACGCGCCCTGCGCCTTCAGGTCCCAGATGACTTCCTCGTCCAAATCGCCCGAAGCGCAGATTTTTGCCTGCGGGAAGCCGGCCTCGTCCAGCATCTGCCGGGACATGCGGCTCAGGTACGCCATATCGCCGCTGTCCAGCCGGATGCCCTGCGGCTCGTACCCCCGTGCGCGCAGTTCCCGGAACACCTCAATGGCGTTGGGCACGCCGCTTTTGAGCGTATCGTAGGTATCCACCAGCAGCAGGCAGCCGTCCGGGAAAATCTCCGCATACGCCCGGAAGGCCTCCAGCTCGCTGGGGAAGGACATCACCCAGCTGTGCGCGTGCGTTCCGCGCACCGGGATGCCGAACATCTGCGCGGTCAGCACGTTGCTGGTCGCGTCGCATCCGCCGATGATGGCCGCGCGCGCGCCGTAAATGCCCGCGTCCGGCCCCTGCGCGCGCCGCAGGCCAAACTCCAGCACGCTGCCGCCCGCCGCGGCCTGCACCACGCGGCTTGCCTTGGTGGCGATAAGCGTCTGATGGTTGATGATGTTCAAAAGGGTCGTTTCCAGCAGCTGCGCCTGCGTCAGCGGCGCAATCACCTGCAGAATGGGTTCTCCCGGGAACACCAGCGTGCCCTCCGGCACGGCGTTGATGTCCCCGGTAAAGCGCAGGTCGCGCAGGTAGCGCAGAAAGTCCTCGTCAAACATGCGCAGGGAGCGCAGGTACGCCAAATCCTCCTGCGAAAAATGCAGGTTGTTCAAATACTCCACCGCCTGCTCCAGGCCCGCCGCCACGGCATGGGAAATCTCCTCGCCCGCGCGCCGGTAGAACAGGTCGAACACCGCGCGGTTTTCGCCCATGCCCTTGCGGAAATACCCGTACATCATCGTCAGCTGGTACAGGTCCGTCATCATCGTCAGATTTCGTTCCATAGTATCAGGATGCCTCCTCCTGCATCGCCTCCGCGGGCGCCGTCTGTTCCGGCTGTCTGCGGCGCCTTCCCGGCCTTCCGGCGCGCAGATAGAACCACGCGCCGCTCAATATCACATGCAGCATGGCCACGGACTGCCGCAGCGTCACATACGCAAAATTCGCCGCGCCGAATCTGCCCAGGCCCAGCAGCAGCGTCAGCAGGCAGCAGGCGGCGGCCGCCACGGCCCAGGCGCCCGGCGCGCCCAGCCGCCCCGTGCGCCGGACAAAATGCGCCAGAAACACGACGTCCAGCACCAGCATGACGCCCAGCACCACCTGCGCGGGGATAAAGAGCATCTGATACGCGTTGCGCTCAAATTCGCCCAGAAACGTACAGGTCAGCGCCAGCGCGATTTGCGCCCAGCCAATCCAGTCCGCCAGGCGAATCCGCCGGCGCGAGCGCACAATGCGCGCAAAAAACAGGCCCGCCACCGCCAGCGTCATCACCGCGCTGAGCACCTGGGAAACGCGCACTTCGCCGCCGGAAATGACCAGCGTCAGGCTGTCGGTGCGCAGTCCCTCCACCACCGTCCTGCCCGCGCCGTAGAGCAGCACGTACCAGGCGAACACGTCGCCCCGGCGGCGCATGCCGCGCCGGCAGGCCATCAGGAGAATAAACACAATCAGGCACCACATGGACTCGTAAAAGAACGTCGCCATGTGCCAGTACCAGTAGGTCGTGCCGTCGGCGGTCACCACCGGGATTTCCACCGCCAGCGGGAAAAACTGCGCCGCCTCGTTGCTGATGCGCACGCCGTACGCTTCCATATTGGCGTAATTGCCCCAGCGCCCGATGGCCTGCGCCAGCACCAGCCCGGGCGCCACCGCGTCCATCAGCGACGCGAGCGGCACATGCATCCGCCGGGAGACAATGGCGCCCGCGGCCAGCCCGCCCAGCACCGCGCCGTAGATGGCCAGCCCTCCCTGCCAGATGTAGAAAATCTCCCACGGATTGGACGCAAACCGTCCCCATTCAAAGACAACATAGTACAGTCTTGCGCCGATAATGCCCAGCGGAATGGCGACCAGCGCGAGGTTGAGCATGGTATCCTGCGGAAGGCGCAGACGGCGCTCCTCGCGTATGGCAAGCGCCAGCGCCACCGCGACGCCCGCCATGATAAGCAGGCTATACCAGGGAATGCTCAGTCCCAGCACATCCAGCGTATCTCCCAGCGGCGGTCGGCTCATGGTCCGTCCTCCTTTTTGTCTCGGAATACCGGACTCTATTATAGGTTCGCATTCTTTGGGCTGTCAAGCGGGAAAGATGGACAAGCGGCGGAATCTACGGTATACTGTGGGAGACACATGCAGAAAAGGATGAAGCCGTATGCCTATCCCGGCCGCCTGGAACCGCGCTCCGCTGCCTCCCAATTCTCTCACGCCCCTGCCGCCCTGCGCCATCCGCGCCGCGGGCTGGCTGCGGACGCAAATCGAGCGGGAACGCCCGCGCAATGAAGAAGACCGGCTGCTTTGCGCCGTCCTGCTGGGCGATGCGGCCCTGGAGCGCCGCGCACAGGCGGAGGCGGAAGCGTATCTGGATACGGAGCCGCAGGACTGCCTCGGCCGCGCCGGCTGGCTGATGCGCTATTACGGGTTCCGCGGGGACAAGCGCGTGCCCCGGGCGCTGCTTTGCGCCGTGCGTTCGCTCTACCAGGCGCTGCCCGGACATCCGCTGTCCGCGCAGGAGGCCGCTGATATTTCCCTGCCGCTGCAAACGGCGCTGTGGCTGTACAACCTTACCGGACAAAAGGGCCTGCTGGAATTCTGCCGGCTTCTGAAGGCGCAGGCGCCGGACTGGACCAGCACGCTGCACGTTTTTCCGCAGACGCGCCCCGTGGCCGACGCGCCCGACCCGCAGACGGACGCCTACTGGCGCGCGCATGGCGTCGCCGTGGCGGCGGGCCTGAAAACCGCGGGCATGCAGGCGCTGTTTGAAGGCGGTCTGAAAAACGAGACGGCGTTTTCCGTGGGCTGGAGCAAGCTGGTTCACCACCACGGCGCGGCGCACGGCCTGTTCAACGCCGACCCGCTGCTGGCCGGCGCGAACCCCTCGCGCGGGCTGAGCCCGCAGGTGGTCGTGCAAATGCTGGATACCCTGCCCGCGCTGCTGTGGGCGCTGGGCGATCCCGCGTGCGGCGACGTGCTGGAAAGCGCGGTCTTCAACGCCCTCCCCGCGTCGCGGGGCCTCCAGCGCGCCAATCAGCTTCTGCCCGGCGAAGGAGAGCCTGCCGCCGGCTGGGCGCGCTACGGGGCGTCGCTGTGGATGGCCGCCTCGGACGGCGGTCTGGCCGCGATCGGCTACGCGCCGTGCCAGGTGCGCTGGCGCCTTTGCGGGCAGGCCGTGCGCCTGCAGGTGGACACGTCGTATCCGGCGGAGGAACGCGTGCGCATTCTCGTGCATACGGCGCAGCCGGCCGCGTTTCCGATACACCTGCGCATTCCCGCCTGGGCGGAGGGCGCGCGCTGGCAGGTCAACGGCGAGGAGGAGAGCGCGGCGGCTGCGGGCCGCTTTGCGCGCGTGGAGCGCGTCTGGCGGGAGGGCGACGTGCTGACGCTCCTGCTGCCCATGGCCGTGCGGACGGTTCCGCGCTACCATCAGTCGCTCAGCGTGGAGCGCGGGCCCCTGGTTTACGCGCTGGCGGTGGAAAAGGAAACGCCGTGGAACCTGGCGCTGCTGGCCGGGCGCGGCCTGGAGGCGGGCCGGGAGGACGGTCTGCCCGTGGTGTATGCCTGCGCCGCCGCGACGCCTTCGTGGGAGCGCAGCGGCGACGTGCCCGCCCCGCCGCCGGTAGCGCCCTGCGTGCGCGCCGAAGACGCGCGCCGGGTGCGGCTGGTCCCCTACGGCGTTGCCGGCGCGCGCATCGCGCAGTTCCCCGGCGGGACGGAAAGGTCGTGAGCGGATGAAGCCTGTCCTGATGTTCACCCTGGCCGGCTGTCCGTACTGCCGCGAAGCTCTCGCCTGGATGGATGCGCTGCGCCGTGCGCATCCTGAATATGCGGCCGTGCCGCTGACGCTTGTGGACGAGCGGGAGCAGCCGGACGTTGCCAACGCCTACGATTACTGGTACGTTCCCACGTTCTACGTAGGCGCGGACAAGCTGCACGAAGGCGCGGCGACCCCGGAAATCATTGAGCGGGTCTTCGCGCGAGCATTGAACGCATAGCAGGAATCGGATGCAAAACAGCGAATGATAACGGGTTATAGGCCGCGTAGACGGCATGGTGAAACGGAGGTTGGCGATATGCGTGATATGATTCTGATTCTGGGCGCGGAAACCCCAAGCGGGCGCGCAGTCGCCAGGAAGCTGCGGGCAGAGCACTATTACTGCCGTCTGCTGCCTTCCGGGGCCGGCGCCCGCGACGCGGCGGCCGAATCCCCGGCCGGCGTCATCCTGGCGGGCGAGGCTGACGAGGGCGCGTTTGCGCCGGACGCGGACATCTTTTCTCTGGGCCTGCCGGTGCTGGCGCTGGGGTCGTCCGCGCGCGCTGCCTGCGCGGCGCTGGGCGAGCGCGAGGCGGGCGAGCCCATCCGCGACGCGGTCGTCTCGCTCGTGTACGGCTCGTCCGCGCTCTTTGAAGGCGTGGACGCGGGCGAGCGCTGGATCGCGCGCGCGGACAGCTACGCGCTGCCGGAGCGGTTCCGCATCGTGGCGCA
The DNA here is from genome assembly GCA_018713305.1 of Candidatus Avichristensenella intestinipullorum. Lineage (GTDB taxonomy): Bacteria > Bacillota > Clostridia > Christensenellales > Aristaeellaceae > Avichristensenella > Avichristensenella intestinipullorum. Next base: position 6,002 of record DVFI01000077.1, on the reverse strand, counting down.
GGGCGACGGCGTGGGCGTGGGCTATGCCGACGAGCAGGCGCGCCAGTACCTGCTTCAGCTGCAGATTGAGCGCAACGACCCCGACGGCATGGCCATACTGCTCAACTTTGCCCGTTCGGTATGCGGCTGCACGCCCTGGTGGACCACGGAAAGCTTCATCGCCAGCGCCGAAACGGGCCTGCGCGCCGCGCTGGGCGACGGTCGGGCGCTGTGCGCGATGAGCGGCGGTCTGGATTCCACCGTCGCGGCGATGCTGGCAAGGCGCGCCGCCGGCGAGCGCGCCCGGTGCCTGTTTGTGGATACGGGCCTGATGCGGCAGGGCGAGCCGGAGGAGGCCGAACGGTATTTCCGCGACGAGCTGATGCTGGACTTCCATCGCGTCGATGCGTCGGCGCGCGTGCTGCGGGCGCTGTCCGGGCTCAAGGGCATGGACGAAAAATGGCGCGTCATCATCCGCGAGATACGGCGCGTCCTGGCCGAGGAAGCGGAAAGCATGGGCGGCCCCGTCCTCCTGGTGAAGGGAACGACCTATGCCGATATATTGCAGCGCCAGGGAGAGGCGGCGACGCCTTCGCAGTTTGACGCCGTGGCCGAGCCGCTGCGGGAGCTGTTCAAGGACGAAATCCGCGCGGTCGGCCGGGCGCTGGGGCTGAGCGACGCGATGATTACACGCCAGCCCTTCCCGGGCATGGGCCTGGCGGCGCGCATTTATGGCGAGGTGACGGCCAAACGGCTGGAGACGCTGCGCACGGCGGACGCCATTTTTGCCGAGGAGCTGGGCGAAAGCGGTTTGGCGCGCCGCGTGCCGCGCTTTTTTGCGGTGCTCGGAGAAATCGAAGGGCGCGAAGCCATTGTGCTGCGCGCGACGCAGGAAAACGATGTGGTGCGCAGCCCCGCGCGCCTTCCCTATGATTTGCTGGAGCGCACGGTAGAGCATATCCGCAAGGCCCTGCCCGATGTCAGCCGGGTATTCTACGACATGACGACCACCCGCGTAGACCACGGATAAGCGGGGCTTCCGCCCACGCTGCGGCGTGCTGGCCACAAAGGAGGCATCGAGTATGGATCAGGCACTGATGCAGTTTTTCCTCCGGTCCATCCGGGAAACGGTCAAGCCTTCCACAGGCTGCACCGAGCCGGGCGCCGTGGCGCTGAACACCGCGCTGGCGCGCCGCCATGCCCGCGGCGCGTTTCGCCGCCTGTCGGTGCGCATGGACGAATTTCTTTTCAAAAACGCCATGGGCGTAGGCATTCCCGGCTCGGACGAGCGCGGGGTGGCGCTGTGCGCCGCGCTCGGCGTGACCGCGGGCAACCCGGACCTGGGCCTGTGCGCGCTGGAAAACGTCACGCCCGAACAGCTTGCCCGGGCCAAACAAATGGTGGCCGACAAGCTCGTGGAGGTTTCCATCTGTCCCAGCGCCGCAGAGCTGTTTATCCAGTCCACGCTGGAAACGGACGAAGACGCCGTGCGGGTCACCACCTGCGAACGCCATGACAACATCCTGGAAATCGTGCATGCCCCCTTCCCCGAGGAGGTCGCCACAGGCGACGGCGCGCATGACGCGCCCATCCTGGCGCATACCTTGGAGGAAATGCTGGCGTTTGCCCGGAGCGTGCCGCTGGAAGACCTTGCGTTTCTGGAAGAGGGCCTTCGGATGAACCTGGCCATCGCCGAGGCGGGCGGCGAGCTGGAAATGGGCCGCGCGATGCGCGCGCTCATCCGCCGCGGCGCGCTGGGCCAGTCGCCGATGACCCAGGCCAAGTTCCTCTGCGCCAGCGCGGCGTATGCGCGCATGTCGGGCGTTTCCCTGCCCGTCATGTCCGCCACCGGCAGCGGCAACCAGGGCATCACGGTCACGCTGACCATCGAGGGCACGGCGCAGGCCCTGGCCTCCCCGCGCGAGACCAAGCTGCGCGCGCTGGCGCTGGCGCACCTGGTGAACCTGTACGGGAAGGCGCATATCGGCAACCTGTCCGCGCTGTGCTCCTGCGGCATTTCTTCGGGGCTGGGCGCTTCGGTGGGCATTGTGTATATGCTCGGCGGCACGCTGGAGCAGATGCTCCTGGCGGCCAAGAACATGATAGGCTCCATCTGCGGCATGATTTGCGACGGCGCGAAGGAAGGCTGCGCCAACAAGGTGGAGCTGGCCGCGGGGCTGGCCGTGCAGTCGGCGTTTCTGGCGGTGGAGAACATGGGCATTCCGGGCGACAACGGCATCCTGTCCAGCCAGTGGCAGCGCCTGTTTGAAAACTTGGGCGCGCTGGCCCGGCGCGGCATGCGCGAGACCAACCGCGTCATCGTGGATATCATGCGCGCGGAGCAGGGCTGACGCCTTCCGGAGCGCGGCCGGCCGCCCTGTGGGGACGCCCGGCGGGACGGGCCGGCAAAACGCGTTTTTTCCAGAAAAGTCCATGAATGAGTCCGTGGCTGCTTCCTGCTGCTGGCGTTATGTCCTCGGCGTGCATGAGCAGTATCCGGAGATCCTGCATGGCGGCAAGATCGGCACGACCTACGAGGTCAAGCTCACGCTGGCCGAAGGGTTCGAAAACATGGCCACGGGCTGGCTGGCAATGAGCTCTGACCTTAAGAAGGACTACAGCCACTGGAGCGATTATCAGCTTAACTTCAATCCCGATGCAGAACAGCAGTGGACGTTTGTGGATGGCTACAAGAAGAATCCGCTCGAAGGTTTGACCGGCGTTTATTGCCCCCATGATGATGCGAGCTGCCTCTATTATGATGAGGTCCCCACCTACAGCCAGGACATGCACATCGGCGCGACCTCTGCCCATGGCAATGAAAAGAAGTGGGCCGAGCCCCACAAAGCTGTGCAGTATTCTTCCTGACCCCATCGCTCTACCCCTCAGGCTGCCTGCCCATGCGCAGGCAGCCTCCGTGTCGCTGCAAGGCTGTTTCTCAGCCTTGCAGCGAAGGGGACATCATGTTCCTGTTTGTCGCGCCCGCCTGTTCCGGCTTTATCAGCACTCTTTTTGAATGAGTGCTAAAATATGCTTGACAAACGCGGTGTGCCGGCATAAAATAGTCAAAGAAAGACAAAACGGCAACATGAGGTGAACAGCATGCAGAGCACGGGCAACATTTCGATTCACGCGCAGAATATCATGCCGATTATCAAAAAGTGGCTGTATTCCGATAAGGATATATTCATCCGCGAGCTGGTCTCCAACGGGTGCGACGCGGTGACCAAGCGGAAGCTGGCGCAGCCGGACGCGGACGTTGACTACCGCGTGACCGTGCGGGCGGACGAAAAGGCCGGCACGCTGTCCTTTACGGACAACGGCGTGGGCATGACGGAAGAGGAAGTGGAAAAATACATCAACCAGGTCGCCTTCTCCGGCGCGGAAGAGTTTCTCAAGCAGTACGGCGGCGAGGGGGAGGAACACAAGGGCGGCATCATCGGCCATTTCGGCCTGGGCTTTTATTCGGCGTTCATGGTCGCCGCCAGGGTGGAGATTGACACGCTCTCCTGGCAGCCGGGCGCGCAGGCCGTCCGCTGGACGAGCGAGGACGGCATGTCCTATTCGATAGCGCCTTCCGGGCGCGAGCAGGTCGGCACGACCGTCACGCTGACCCTTGCGGAGGAGGAGCATGAGTTTTTGCATGCGCACCGCGTGCGCGAAGTGCTGGACAAGTACTGCGCGTTTCTGGCGACGCCGGTGTATCTGGAAATCGCGGGGGAGGAAAAGGACGGCACAAAAGAGGCCGGAAAGGAAGAGGCGGCGGACGGGAAGGCGGAGGCGCCCAAGCCCATCAACGACACCCATCCGCTCTGGCTGAAAAACCCGTCCGACTGCACGGAAGAAGAATACCGGGCGTTCTATACCCGCGTCTTTCATGAGTTTGAGCCGCCGCTTTTCTGGGTGCATCTGAACGTGGACTATCCGTTCCGCCTGCAGGGCATTTTGTACTTCCCGAAGATCAAGCAGGAGTTCGGCGGCATGATGGAAGGGCCCATCAAGCTCTTCAGCGGCCAGGTGTTCGTGGCGGACAATATCAAAGAGGTCATCCCGGAGTTCCTGACGCTGCTCAAGGGCGTCATCGACTGCCCGGACCTGCCGCTGAACGTGTCGCGGTCGTTCCTGCAAAACGACGGCTACGTCAGGAAGCTTTCCGCCTACATCACCCGCAAGGTGGCGGAGCGCCTGACGGGCCTGTTCAACACCGAACGGGAAAACTACGAAAAGTACTGGAACGACATCCATCCCTTCATCAAATTCGGATGCATGAAGGACGAGACGTTCTACGAGCGCATGAAGGACGCGCTGCTGCTCAAGACCACGGACGGGCGCGCGCTGACCATTCAGGAGTACCTGGACGCCAACAGGGAAAAGGCGGAAAACAAGGTCTTCTATGCGTCTGACGCGCAGATTCAGGCGGCCGCCATCGCGCTGTACCGCGAGCAGGGCATCGACGTGGCGCTGCTGGATTCTCCCATTGACGTCAACTTCGTCTCCTTCCTGGAATACAAAAACCACGACGTCCGCTACAGCCGCGTCGACGCAGATTTGTCCGGCCTGAAGGCGGAAAGCGCGCAGGAGGAAGCGCTGGACGAGGGCAAGCTGCAGGCGATGTTCCGCGACGCGCTGGACAAGCCGGACCTGAAGGTAACGCTGGAATCGCTCAAGAACGAAACGCTGCCCGCCATGGTCATCGAGGAGGAACAGATGCGCAGGTTCCGCGATATGTCGCGCTTCTACGGCGGCGGGTTCGCCATGCCGTCGGACGTGCATCTGGCCCTGAACCGGCGCTGCCCGGTCATCGCGGCGCTCAACGGCCGCGAGGCGGACGAAAACACGCTGATGATTTGCCGGCAGATATATGACCTGGCCGAAATGGCCCGTCAGCCGCTGGAGGCGGAGGCCATGGGCAAATTCATCGAGCGCAGCCATAAGCTGCTGGCCCTGCTGATGCAATGAGCCCGCCGCACAGCGCGGCGCTTTGGCGGCGCGCCCTGCGCGCAGAAGCGGCCCGGAGACGCAAAACGTCGCCGCGGCCGCTTTTTCCGTTCCCGTCATGCATTGCATTTCCGGACAAAAGCGGGTATACTATGCATATACTGGGAGGAATTGCATATGGCCGCGCTGTTACGTTCTGTCTTTTCCGTGGAAAGCCTGTTGCCCCCGTCCAAACGCAAGGGAGAAATCCCAACGACCAAATCCGCCTATCGGCAGCTGTTACAAATTGCGATTCCGTCGGTGCTGGAGCTGGTGCTCGTCTCGCTCGTCGGGTCCGTCGACACCATGATGGTAGGCTCGCTCGGCGCGGAAGCCATTGCTGCGGTCGGCCTGGTAGGCCAGCCGCGCATGCTGCTTTTATGCATCTTTTTTGCGCTGAACATCGGCGTCACCGCCGTCGTCGCCCGCCGCAAGGGCGAGGGACGGCAGGACACGGCCAACGAGGCCCTGCGCACGGCCCTGGTGCTCATCGCGGGCCTGGGCGTCGTCGTGACCGCCATCGCCCTGCCGCTGGCACGGCCGCTGATGTGGCTGGCCGGCGCGAAAGAGGACACGGTGGACCTGGCGCAGACGTATTTTACCATTGTCTCCTCCGTGCTGCCGCTCAACGCGCTGACGCTGTGCATCAACGCCGCACAGCGCGGCGTGGGCAACACGCGCATCACGATGTACGTCAACATCGTCTCCAACGCCGTCAACATCGTCTTTAACTATCTGCTCATCGGCGGCAACCTGGGCTTCCCGAGGATGGGTGTCGCGGGCGCGGCCCTGGCGACGCTGATTGGCTTTGTGGCGGGCTTCCTGCTGAGCGTGTACTCCGTGGCCAGCCGCAAAAGCGCCGGGCGCTTCCTGCATATCAGCATCCACAACAGCTGGAAACCCCGGCGGGACAGCCTGCAGGCCATCGGCAAGGTCGGCGGCAACGCGATGCTGGAGCAGGTCGCGCTGCGCATCGGCTTTTTTGTCTACGCGCGCCTGGTGGCGGATTTGGGCACCATCCCGCTGGCCGCCCATCATATCTGCAT
>DVFI01000076.1 GCA_018713305.1 Candidatus Avichristensenella intestinipullorum | reverse complement strand
AGGGCGGCTTCACGACGACGTCCGAGGGCGAAACGGGCACGATTTTGGAAGGCGGAGCCACGGCGAAATTTACCAACACAAGGGGCGTCAGTACCCTGACGGTGTCCAAGACGGTGGACGGTGCACAGGGTGAGACAGGGGACCCAAATAAACCGTGGAATTTTACCGTAACAATGAAAGATGGCGAAACTCCGCTGAGCGGTACGTTTGCCTGTGTGGGAACGCAAACATCGCTTACATTTCAAGCGGGCAAAGCCACCTTCCCACTGAAGCACGGGCAGAGCATTACCATACAAGGCATCCCCGCAGGCGTCACCTATGAGGTAACGGAGGCGGAGGCCAACATGGACGGCTACGAGATGACGTCCACGAACGCAACGGGCACGATTCAGAAAGACATAGCCGCCACGGCAGCCTTTACCAACACAAAGGTTCCCTCCGGTACCCTGACGGTGACCAAGACGGTGAGCGGCAACGGGGTGCAGCCAGCGGACCGGAACAAAGAGTGGGGTTTTACCGTAACAATGAAACATGGCGAAACTCCGCTGGAAGGTAAGTTTGACTGTGAGGGAACGCAAACATCGCTTTCCTTTAATGCTAACGGCCACGCCGACGTCCGCCTGAAGCACGGGGAGAGCATTACCATACAAGGCATCCCCGCAGGCGTCACCTATACGGTAACGGAGGATATGGCCGATCTGGATGGCTTCAAGACGACGTCCACAGGCGCAACGGGCACGATTCAGGAAGGCAAAGCCGTCACGGCGGCGTTTACGAACACGAAAAACGGGGATGTGACGGGCACGGGCGAGGATACGGGCGCGGGCACGGGAGAAGATACAGGCGCGGGCACGCCGGTGCCGCAGACCGGCGACGCGGACAGCCCCGGCCTTTGGCTGTTCCTGCTGGCGCTGTCCGCCATGGGCCTGACGGCGGTTTTCCTGCGCGCGAAACGGGCGCCGGGGCGGCGTCGGCCGTAAAAAACGGCCTCGGGCCGCCGAAAAGCGCCGTTTTCGGCGGCCTGCGCGCCGGGGGCGCGCAACGCCGCCCCGCGGGCAGGCGGCCCGGTGGGACGGGGGCGCGGTTCGGCAAAAGATGGAGGAAGGGGTTGACAGCGCGGAGGTTTTCCGCTACAATATGTGGGTCGGCGTTCGGTGTGCTGTGCGGGCGTGGCGGAATGGCAGACGCGCTGGATTTAGGTTCCAGTGCCGCACGGCGTGGGAGTTCGAGTCTCTTCGCCCGCACCAGGGGCCGCAGAGGAGCGCGCGGTAGTAGCTCAGTGGTAGAGTGCCACCTTGCCAAGGTGGATGTCGCGGGTCCGAATCCCGTCTACCGCTCCAAAGGGGGAAGCGAAGGGGTGAGAACCTCTTCGTTTTCTATGCGGGTGTAGCTCAATGGCAGAGCTCCAGCCTTCCAAGCTGGTAACGTGGGTTCGATTCCCATCACCCGCTCCAACGCGTCGCAAGCGGCACATCGCTTGCGACTTTTTTCCATTTCAGCGCAAAACCCTTCTTTCCAAACCAGCCCCGCTCCGCCGGGCGCGACGGGGCTTTTCCGGACGGGTGGTTTCTTCTTTTTCCGCCCGCCCCCGTCGGTTTCTTCTTTCCAAATCAGCCCCGTTTCGCCGTGCCGCGACGGAGCCTTTCCGCCCCGTCGGTTCCTCCTTCCCAAATCAGCTCCGCTCCGCCGGGTGCGACGAGGCTTTCCCGGACGGGCGGCGCAATATAAGAAGGCGTCGCGAACCGGCGCTGTGGAAGGCGTCGCTCCGCCGGTAGCACCAAAGGCGTCCCCTCGCCGCACTATAAACGGCGTTTTCCACCAACCCTCGTCGGTTTCTCAAAAACGGCCGAAACCTCTCGACGGATGGAACGCGCGTCCCCTCGCCGTACTATAAACAGCATTTTCCACCAACCCCCGTCGGTTTCTCAAAAACAGCCGAAACCTCTCGACGGATGAAACGCGCATCGTCCTGCCCGCCCTGTCGGTTTCTTCTTCCCAAATCAGCCCCGCCCCGCCGGGACGCGATGGAGCCTTTCCGCCCTCGCCGGTTTCTCCTTTTTCCGCCACCGCCGTTTTCTCCTTTTTCCACCCCGCCCCGCCGGGCCGCCGTTGCGGGCGCCTTGCAGCAGCATGGCCCCATGCCACTGCTTCCCGTCGGGAACGGCGAAAGCGCGGGCCTCCTGCCGTGCGCGTCCTGAAAGCGCGGCGGACTTTTTCTGCCCTGGCATACCGCCTCCCGGGAAGATAACGTCCGGCCGGAAAAGTCGCCGCGGCATCAGACGGGGCCCCTGGACGGCCGTGCGGAAAAGCCGCACGCCCGATGCGCGATATGCTGCGGGCATGCGTCCTGAACCAGGCCTGGAACGCATAGCATGCATGGGGGCCGGGCCGCCCTGTTTGCCCGTTTTCCCTGCCGGACTGCGCGGATGCGGAAAAACAGCGGCGAAAACGCGCCCGTTTCCGGCACAAGGGCTGCAACGGACGTCCCCTGGCATACAAATGTCCAGAATAGACAATCGCATGCAAGGTTTCGCGATTGCGCCGGCGGCAGCAATTCCGCTATCATGAACAGGGATGCAGAAGTGCTTTGTTCAATTTGACGAGAAAAGGCGGGGAACGCCATGCCAGACCAAATCCGGGTCAGCAACGGACGGCTGTCCATCGGCCTGTCCAGGCGCACGGGCGCATGGGTGGAACTGGTATGCGAGGCGACCGGGGAAAACCTCGTGAAGAACCGTCGCGATGCGGCCATGACCCCGCTGCAGGTGTTTCTCGGGCATCGGGCGGAACCGGTCGGCCCGTCGGAAGCGGACGCCCCCGCATGGGATATGGATACGGACGGCCTGACGCTGACCTGCCGCTATTCCTGCCTGTATGCCGGAGGCGAGCGGCTGCCCGTGTCCGCGCAGGTCACCTACGCCCTGGACGCGCGCCTTCCCCGCGTGACGGTTCGCGCGCGCGTGGAGGCGGCGCGGGGCGTCTCCCTGTCGTCCGTGCGCTTTCCCTGCCTGGCGGGCGTTTGGCTGGGCGCAGACGGCCGGGACAATGTGCTCATTACCCCGTTTCAGGGCGGGGAGCGAATTGAGAATCCATCCCAGACGCTTGCGGCCACGCCGCCCCGGATTGCCTGGCAATGGCAGGACTATCACATGCGCTACGCGTTGGGCGGCCCTTGCGGCGAGCCGGACGGGAAAGGCCGGTGGATACGCAGCGCGGCGGTGTCGGGCGGCTGTTCGGCGCTGTTTTGCGACATATACGGCGCGCGCGGCGGCATGTATTTTGCCTGTGACGACGAAGCCTGCGGCGTGCGTTCGCTGCTCGTGGGGACGCGCGGCCCGGACTGCCCGGGCGTGCTGTTCGCCTTTGACCATCCCGCCCGGGGTGAGGTTTGGGAAAGCCCGCCCTGTACGGTGGCGCTGCATGACGGGGACTGGCGGGATGCGGTGGACGCCTGGCGCGGCGCGCGGCAGGATGCGCCCCAAAGCCCCGGCTGGTTTCAAAAGAGCGCGGGCCTGGTCGCCCATTATGATTTTCAGTACCAGAGCGGAGAGGTGGTTCACCGCTTTGCGGAGCTTCCCGGCCTGTACGACCTGGCGCGCGCGCAGGGCTTGACGCATATCATGCTCGCCGGCTGGCACGAGGACGGATTCGACCGGGGATTTCCCCGGTATCGGCCCAACGCGCTGCTGGGCGGCGAGGACGCGCTGCGCGAGGCGGTCGGCGCGGTTCGCCGCGCGGGCGGCCATGTGACCTTTTATGTCAACGCGCGCCTGTGCAACACGGCGTACCCGGCGTTTTCGCAGCTGCGCGAGGCGGCCGCGGAGCGGGACGGAGCGGGACGGCCGCTGGAGGAACGGTACGGCTCGCAGGGACTGACCTTTGCGTGCATGTGCCCGCAGGCCAAGGCATGGCGGGACGTCATCGTGGATGCGGCGCGGTACCTGACCGGGCGCATCGGCGCGGGCGGGCTGTATCTGGACCAGCTGGCGGCCGCCCCGCCGGCGCTGTGCCACGGCGGACACGGGGACTTTGACGGCTGGAACCGGGGCTGCCGGCAGCTTCTGCGGGAGGTCAGGCAGGCGGTTGGCCCGGACGTGGCCATTCTGGTCCAGGGCGTGGCCGAGAGCGTCGGGGGCCTGTGCGACGGGATGCTGACCGGTTCGCTCTCCTCGCTGGATGCGGGCGGTTTCCCGGCGTTTTACCGGTATTTGCATCCGGAGCAGACGCTGCTGGAGATGATGAACCCGCGCAAGTTCTCCGCGATGCGGCCCGAGCCGGTGGCGCGCCGCTCGTCCGAAATTATGGACAGAGCGTTTTTGCTGGGCGCGCAGGCGTGGGTGTACGACCTGGAGGGAGACAACACCTTCCGGCTCGACCCGCCGCAGCACGAACGCCTGCGCCGCATGCTGGCCCTGCGCAGGGCATGGCTGTCCGCCTACGGGCAGGGCCGCTATCGGGATGCGGCGGGCGTGTCCGCGCCGGGCCTGCGCGCCGCGCGCTACGAGCTGGCGGGCGGGGAGGCGCTGATTGCCTTCGTCAACGGGACGGGCGCGCCGGCATGGGCGCGGGTCGAGTATCCCTTTGCGGCGCGGGCGTTCGTGCGGACCGACAGCGCGCCGGAGCAGGCGGTCGAAATGGCGTGCACCCGCCGGGCCGGTGCGCTGTGGCTGGAAATTCCCGGCGACACACTGTCGCTGGTGCACATTCTTCGGGAAGGAAGTGGGGAAGGAAGATGACGGCGCTATCCACACGAACGGCCATGTCCACGCGCCGGGAACGGCTGGGACGGTATCTGGCGCGCAACTGGCAGCTGTATCTGCTCCTGCTGCCGGTGGTGGCCTATTTCATTGTGTTTCACTATTTGCCCATGTACGGGCTGCAAATCGCGTTTCGGAACTATTCGGTGCGCCTGGGGTTCTGGCGGAGCCAATGGGTAGGCCTGGAACACTTTGAGCGCTTCTTCCGAAGCTATTACTCGACACAGGTCATTGCCAATACCATCCTCATCAGCGTGTATTCGCTGGCGGTGGGCATGCCGCTGCCCATTCTTCTGGCCATTTTGATGAACGAGGTGCGCAATAAGGCGTTCAAGCGCACGGTGCAGACCGTGACATACGCGCCGTATTTTATCTCGACCGTGGTCATGTGCTCGATGATTTATCTGTTCCTCTCCCCGCAATCGGGCGTCATCAACCGGCTGCTGATGGCGCTGGGAGGGGAGAGCATCTACTTCATGGGCAAGCCCGCGCTGTTTAAGACCATATATGTGCTGACCGGCGTATGGCAGTACACGGGCTGGAATTCCATCATTTATATGGCCGCGCTCTCGGGCATTGACCCGCAGCTGCACGAAGCCGCCATGATTGACGGCGCCGGCCGCTTCCGGCGTATCTGGCACATCAACCTGCCCGGCCTCATACCGACCATGGTCATCCTGCTCATCCTCAACAGCGGCTCCCTGATGACCGTCGGCTTTGAAAAGATATTCCTGCTGCAAAACGATTTGAACCGCTCGGCGTCCGAGGTCATCTCCACGCTGGTCTATAACCAGGGCCTTATCCAGCACGACTATTCCTATTCCGCCGCCGTGAGCCTGTTCAACTCGGTCGTCAACTGCATCCTGCTCGTGACGGTCAACCAGATTGCCCGCCGCGTCAGCGAAACGAGCCTGTGGTAGGGAGGGGGAAGCACATGAAATCGCGTTCCGCAGGAGACCGCCTCTTCGACATAGGCGTGTACGTTCTTTTGACCATCGCCATGTTGATTGTGCTGTATCCGCTGTATTTCGTCGTCATTGCGTCGGTATCCGACCCCATGGACGTGCTGGCCGGCAAGGTGATTTGGAAGCCGTCCGGGTTCAGCCTGGAAGCGTACCGGATGGTCTTTAAGGACTCGCAGGTCATGACGGGATACCGCAACACCATTGCCTATACCCTGGCGGGCACGGCGCTGAACATCATGCTGTCCATCGCCGCGGCATATCCGCTGTCCCGCCGCAACCTCAAGGGCAAGGGGCTGGTCATGGGCATGATGGTGTTCACCATGTTCTTCAGCGGCGGGCTTATCCCCACCTACATTACCATCAGCAACCTGGGGCTCCTCAACACCTTCGCCGTCATGATTCTCCCCACCGCCATCTCCGTCTATAACGTGATGATTATGCGCACGTTCTTTATGAACTCCATCCCCTACGAGCTGGAGGAAGCGGCCTATGTGGACGGCGCGACCCACTTCCGCACCCTGTATTCGGTGGTGCTGCCGCTGTCCAAGCCCATTCTGGCGGTCATGGTGCTCTTCTACGCCATCGCTCATTGGAACTCCTATTTCAACGCGATGATTTACCTCTCCGACAAGGAGCGCTACCCTCTGCAGCTGGTGCTGCGCACCATTCTGGTGCAGAGCCAGAGCTCGGAGGAGATCCTGGCGGACGTACAGGGAACGTTCAACCGCATGCTCATGAGCGAGACCATCAAGTATGCGCTGATTATTGTCGCGTCCGTTCCGGTGCTCTGCCTCTATCCCTTCCTGCAAAAGTATTTCGTCCAGGGCGTGATGATAGGTTCGGTCAAGGGATAAAACAACCACGGGGCAACCGTGTTTGTCGTATTTCATTCAGAAAGGAAGGATTCCATGAAACGACTGCTGTCCGCACTGCTGGTCCTGGCGATGGCGATGAGCGCCTCCTGCGCGCTGGCCATTGAGGAGCCTCTCCCCTTCCAGGGCGAATTCCCCTTCAGCGAGGAACCCATTACCCTCGACGTGTTCAACATGCAGGGCGTCTACACGCGCGGCGAATTCCAGGACATGGAGTGCTGGAAATGGCTGACCGAACAGACGAACATCGGCTTTAAGTTCGAGTCCTACACGGACGACATCATCACCGAAAAGCTCGCCCTGAAGATGACCGGCAACGAACTGCCGGATCTGTTCTTCAAGTGCGCGCTGGACAACGCGACCGTGCTCAAGTACGCCCAGGAAGGCATTTTCATCCCGATTACGGACTACCTGGAGGAGTACGCGCCCCACTTCTACTACCAGATAGAAAACGACCCCTCCCTGCGCGCTTTCCTGACGATGTCGGACGGCGAAATCTACGGCTTTAACTATATCATCAGCGCCTCCAACTACATGACCCCGCCGGTGTTCGTCAACGGCGAATGGCTCAGGGAGCTGGGGTATGAAGAGGTGCCCGAGGACCTGGACGCGCTCAAGGAGCTGCTCATCAAAGTCCGCGATACCGACCTGAACGGCAACGGGGAGAAGGACGAGGTGCCGCTGATTGCCACCAGCCTCGATAAGCTCTACTTCCTCTTCGCCGGCGCGTTCGGCATCAACACCCGCGGCCGTACCGCCACCTATCTGGACATCGACGAAAACGGCGCGCTGCGCTATATTCCCACCAGCGAGGGCTACAAGAACCTGATGCAGTGGTTCTCCGAGCTGTACCAGGAGGGCCTTATCTATCAGGAGATTTTCGATTCGAGCATCGCCAACATGACGGCCGCGGGCGAGCAGAACCGCATCTTCCTCGCACCGGGCTCCC
>DVFI01000075.1 GCA_018713305.1 Candidatus Avichristensenella intestinipullorum | reverse complement strand
CGATGTCGGTAAAGCGCTTGGGGCTTTTGAGAAAATCGACGATTTCCGCAAGCTCTTCCTTTTCTTCGTCCGCGCCGGCCACGTCCGCAAAGGTGACCTTGTTGCGCGTGGTGTCGTACATCCGCGCGCGGCTCTTGCCAAAGGACATGACCTTGCTGTTGCCGCCGCTCTGCTGGCGCAGCACGAACAGCAGGAACAGGCACGACAGGCCCATCACGACCAGATACGGCAGAAACTCGACGTACCAGGGGGTCGGGGTCGGCTGCAGGTATTCAATGGTAAAGCCGAAGTCGCTGTCGGAGATTTCGTCGACAGGCTTGCCGAGAATCTTCGAGCGCGCGATGCGCACGGACGCAAAGAAGTTCTCCCGGTCCACGCTGCATTCAAAGTCGTAGCGCGAGGGGAAATCGCTTGGGGGGATGGTGGACGTTTTCAAAAGGCCCACCAGCTGATTGCCGAGGATGGCGACGGACGCAATGGCGTCGTTTTCGACCAGCGTCAGCAATTCGTTATAGGAAATGGCAGTGGACTCGCTGGGCGTAAGGAGAGAAAAAACCTGCGAGAGAATAATCACTGCCAACAGGATTACGGCATAGACCGCAAATCCGCGAAAGGGCCGCTTCAAAATGCTACCTCCTGATGATGCAAACTCATCCTTTAGTATAACACCTCGGTCACGAAGTGTAAACCTCTGGTTTCAAAACGCCGATATCGGGCAGGTTGCGGTACCGCTCGGCGTAGTCCAGGCCATATCCGACCACAAAGGCATCCTCGATTTCAAAGCCGCAGTAGTCGGGCGTCAGGGCAACCTTGCGGCGGCCGGGCTTGTCCAGCAGGGTGCACACCGAAAGCGATGCGGCGCCGCGGGCCAGCAGGTTCTGCTTGAGGAAAGACAGGGTCAGGCCCGAGTCGACGATGTCCTCGATAATCAGCACATGCTGCCCGACAATGTCCCGGTCCAAATCCTTCAGAATGCGCACAACGCCGGAGGACTTGGTAGCGCTGCCGTAGCTGGAAATGGACATGAAGTCCACCCGCAGCGGCAGATCGATGGCACGAATCATGTCGGAAAAAAACGGCGCGGCGCCTTTGAGAATGCACACGCATACCAGGTCTTTGCCCTGAAAATCGCGCGTGAGCGCCTCGCCGATTTCGTCGATGCGCCGCCGAATCTGTTCGCGGGTCAGCAAAATTCTTTCCAGGTCCCGGTACAGGGGCGATTGTGCAGCGTTGAGCATTGCGGTTTTCCCTCCATCGCTTTCCTTTACTTCTGGTTTTCATGTTCCGTCTCTTCCATGTCCCATGGCAGCGCGCCGCGGAAACGGATTTGAACGGCGCGGCGCGTGTCCGCCGTTACGGCCGCCTCGCGGGACGCCTTCAGGCCCACTATCCACAAAACCCGCCCGTCGCGCGCCAGCACGGGGAGCAGGTCGCGAAACGGCAAATCCACCTTCGCATCCTGCAGCGTGCGCTTGAGCTTCTGCTCGCCCTCCATGCCCAGCGGCGCGAACCGATCGCCGTCCCTGCGCGCGCGAAAGACGGCGCCCGAAAGCCGGTCCGCATCCAGAACCTGTACGCGAACGCCGTCGCAGGGCGTGTCCGGCGCGCAGGGCTCCGCGGTAAAATCCTCCGGCCGGTACGTGTACGCCGCCCCCGCGCCGCACAGCAGATGCAGGCGCGCCGGCGTGCGCAGCGAACGCCATCCGCCGGGCAGGTTCGCGCTGCGCGCGGCGGCCAGCGCCTCGGATTGCGGGCGGTTCAGCGGCGGAACGCCCGCCCACCGCGCGAAGGCGCGCGCCTGCGCGGCGGTGACGTCTCCGTCGGGCAGGCGCCAGAACGCGCCGTACGGCATGCGCCTGACCCGGCCCGCGAGCGCCCGCTCCGCGGCGAGCGCCTGCTCGTCCACGGCCTGCGCGCACAGCGCCGCGGCGTTGGCCATGGCCTCCTCCACGCGGGGATTGAGCCGGCGAAGGAGGGGGAATACCTCGTGGCGCAGGAAATTGCGCGCATGGTGAAGGTCGGCGTTGGTCGCATCCTGGCGCCAGGAAAACCCCCGCGCCGACACATAGGCTTCCAGCGCGGCGCGGGAAACGCCCAGAAGCGGACGAATCCGGTTGCCCGACAACGGGCGCATGGCGGCCAGCCCTTCCGGGCCGCAGCCGTGCGCCAGGTGCAGCAGCAGCGTTTCGGCCTGGTCCTCCCGCTGGTGTGCCAGCGCGATTTTGTCCGCGCCGCAGCGTGCCGCCGCCTCTTCCAAAAAGGCATAGCGCGCCCGCCGCGCGGCATCTTCCAGGCTTGCGCGCCATGCGCGCGCCAGCGAGGGAACGTCGCCCCGGCCCTCTATGCATTCCACGCCCAGCGACCGGCACAGGCCGCGCACAAAGCGCGCGTCCTCGCGCGACGCCTCGCCCCGGATGCCGTGATCGTAGTGCGCGCAGACCAGCGAGAAGCCCATGGAGGCTTTCAGCGCGTCCAGCACCAGCAGCAGCGCCACGGAATCCGCGCCGCCCGATACGGCGGCGAGCACGCGCTCGCCGGGGCGAACCAGGTTGTGCTGCGAAAGCGCGCGGGCGGTCAGCGCCTCCAGGGCAGAATCTCCCATCTTCATGTCTGGTATTGTACCCGTTTTGCCACGCGGCTGCAACCAAAGAAGAAAAAAATACGGAAAAAAATATGTAAACATCGAAAAGCGGCGGCAGCCTCGGCGGGGTCGCGGTCCCGGCAAGGCCGGAGGAGGCGCGCCCCGGCACGGGCGGCGGGCCCCGGGGCCAAGCGTTCCCGACCCCCGGGCGCGGCGCTTCCGCGGCCCGATGCGGGACGCCTCACCGCGCCGCGCGTCCGTACATACGTTGAAGCGGAGGCGATTCCCATGCAAATTCTTATCGTTGGCGGCGATATGCGCCATACGCACCTGGCAGCCCTGGCCCGCGCGCGCGGCCACGACGTGCAGCTGCTCGGCCATCATGAAACCACCCTGTCGGACGCGCGTCCCGCATCCGAAATCGTCATGCCGTTTCCCCGCAGCGAGGAGGACGGCCTGGCGCCGGCTCCGTTTTCCCGCGAGGCGCTGCCGATAGCGGCTGTCGCCGAACTCATTCTGCCGGGCGCGCGCGTGCTGGCGGCCCGTCCGGGGCCTTTGCTGCAAAAGTGCCTGCAAGACAGGCGATGTGTCCATAAGGACCCGAACGATGTAGAATCGTTTCAGCTTCGCAATGCCGTGCCTTCCGCCGAAGGCGCGCTGTACGCCCTGCTGGGGCGCAGCGGCGCATGCCTGTGCGGAAAAACCTGCCTGCTCACCGGATACGGGCGCATTGCCCGCGCCCTGGCGCTGCGCCTGCGCGCGCTGGGCGTGGAAGTCACGGTGGCCGCGCGCAGCGCCGCCGACCGCGCGCGGGCGGCCGGGGACGGCCTGCGCGCCGTGCCGCTGGCCGGGATGGCCGGGCCTTACGCCATGCTCGTCAACACCGTCCCGGCCCCGGTCGTGGGAGAGGCGGAGCTGTCCGCGCTGCTGCCGGGAGCGATGGCGCTGGATTTGGCCGGCGCGCCGTACGGCATTGATTTGCAGGCGGCCGGGGCGCTGGGCGTGGACGCCTGGCGCGAGCCGGGGCTGCCGGGCCGCTTCGCGCCCAGGACGGCGGCGGAGGCGATGCTGGAACTGCTGGAAGAAGAGGGGGCGTGAGACGATGACGCTGAAAGACACATGCATCGGCTTTGCGATGACCGGTTCGTTTTGCACCTTTGCCCGCGTTTTTCCGCAGGCCCGCCGCCTGCGCGAGGAGGGCGCGCGCGTGCTGCCCATCTTTTCCTTTCATACCGCCGCGCTGGATACGCGGTTTTTTCCTGCGGAAGCAGTCTGGGCGCGGATGCGGGAGGCCTGCGGCGAAGAACCGCTGGCCACGCTGCAGCAGGTGGAGCCGATTGGCCCCAAGCGCCTTTTGGATTTGCTGATTATCGCGCCCTGCACGGGCAACACGCTGGCGAAGCTGGCCGCGGGCATCGCGGATACGCCGGTGACGCTGGCGGCCAAGTCGCACCTGCGCAACGAACGGCCCGTCCTGCTGGCGGTTTCCACCAACGACGGGCTGGCCGCGGCGGCCCGAAACATCGGCGAGCTGCTGGCGCGGCGCCATTATTTCTTCGTTCCCTTTTCCCAGGACGACCCGGAAGGCAAGCCGCGCTCGCTGGTGGCGCATATGGAAGAGATTCCGGCCTGCGCCGCGTGCGCGCTGGCGGGCGTGCAGCGCCAGCCGCTGCTGCCGGGAACGCCCTGAAGGGGAACAAACAGCCGGCCTGGCGCGTCTGTATGAAAAACAGGAAAGAGGTGATACGATGCGCCGCCTGGTTGGCTGTGTGCTTTGCCTGCTGTGTATGGCGTCCTGCGCGCTGGCGCAGACCGATACTTACATGGATATCGTGGACGCGGTGTACGCGCTGGGCGCGGACCATGTGACCTTCTCCCAGGACGGGGACTGGCTCAGCGCCGTCCTTTCGCGTGAGGAGACCCTGCCGCAGATGGGCTCGGTCACGCAGTGGGAGGGCGTTGCCTATCACCTGTCGACCGGCGAGCCGGTGGGCTGGGACGAGGTGTTCTCCGACGGGGACGCGGCCGCCGCGCGCCTGGAGGAAATCGCACAGACCGCGCTGTACGCAAACGCCTACGCGGAATACAGCCGGTTTTCGCCCGTGCCGCGGGACAGCTTCGCGCTGGAGAACGGGCAGCTGACCGTCTATTATCCGGCGGAGCAGTTTTCGCATTTTTCCGGCGTGTCCGGCGCGCTGAGCGTGTACGCCTATGAAATGGACGGCCTGCTCTGCCCGGACATTCCGTGGGCGGTCGGGGATACGGCGCAGGCGGCGCAGGGCCTGGCGACGGCGCTGGAAACCGGCGCGCTGCCCGGCGCGCTGTCCGAGTGGACGCTGGGGCGGCCCATGGCCGAGGCGGACGCGGCGCTGCGCCTGGTCGATGTGCCGGACATCAAGCTCGATTACGCGGTGTACCATTTTGAGGCCGCCCCGATGCGCGGCGTCTCGCTGCTTTCCACCGGAGAGAGCGTGGACAGCGCGTTGATTGAGGGCGTCTTTGCCGAGCGGATGGATTTTTGCGGGCTGTGCACCGGGGTCGCCGCGCGCGAGGCGTGCGTGGCGGCGCTGGGCGAGCCGGACGAAAGCCGCGTGGTGGAGACGGCCGATGCGTACAGCCGGCTGCCCGCGGGCGAAACGCTCTGCTGGCGGAATGAAACGCGCGCGCTGGAGCTGCATTTTGTGGACGGCGTGCTGCACAGCGTGACGCTGCTGGCGCTGTAAGGACCGTCCCCGCCGCCCCTTCCGCCCCGTTTGGTTTTCGGCGGATGCCGGGGCCGAAAAGCCGGCCTTTGCCCTGGCCGGCCCGGCCGGCCGCGGGGAACGCCGGGCGTGGGATGCCGTGCCTGTTGCACCCCGCACCGTCCGCAGCACGGCCCGGAGCGCCCGTCCCCTGATGCTCCGCTTCGGGTGGGATTTTTGCGGGCGCTTTTCCGAAAGAAGGGCGGCCGGCGGCGGACGCGTGTCGCCGGCGCCGGGCGTTGCCGTTGCCTTTTTTGGGGCCCTATGTTATACTACAATAATCCGATGATGAAATGAAGGAGTCCGGCAGCATGGCGACCGCAAAGGGACGACGGCCCGCGAAGACGGCAAACAGGAAGAATACGGGGAAGGCGCGGAAAAACGCCCGCAAGAGCGAACCCATCTTTTCGGGCGCGGCGGGCGGGCTTCTTGTGCTGAGCGTGGGCGTCCTGCTGCTCTTCACGCTCCTGACGACGTCCAATGCCATCGTCATTGCGTATGTGCGCAGCGCCATGAACGGCGCGTTCGGCAATCTGAACTGGGCGGCCTGCGTCATGATTTGCTGGCTGGGGCTTCAGCATGCCTTCGGGCAGCGCTGGCCCATTCGCCGCATCGTCTGGGCGCTGGCCGTGCTGCTTTTTTTATGCATCGGCACGCTGCTGCAGGTTTTCCAGCACGATACGCTGCTGGCCGCGCTCCAGACGGACGGCTACCCCAATACCTATTGGAATTTTCTTTCCATTTCCTATCTGGAATCGCGCAATATCCCCCGGGGCGGCGGCATGTTCGGCGCGCTGCTGGGGTATTTCCTGGGCAAATACCTGGATGTCGCGGGCAGCGCGCTGCTGCTGTTTTTTGCGGTTGGCGGTCTGGGAATGGCCATTGTGCGCACGGCCGCGCCCGGCACGGGCGAGCGCCTGAGCGACTGGTGGCTTCGCCTGCGCGAGGACATGCAGGCGCGCCATGAGGAGCGGGAGGCCGAGCGCGCGGCGGCGCGCGCCGCGGAGGAAGCGGCCATGCTGGCCCCCATTCCGCAGGAGCTTTTCGAGCAGGAAGAGGAGCAGGACGCGCCGAAGCCGGCCCGGGGAAAGCGGGTTGCACAGAAGCCCGCGCCCGCGCCGAAGCCTGCGCCGTCTGCCAGGGCCGCGGCGAAGGCAGGGGCCGCCGCGCCGTCCGACGCCGCCCCCCGTGGCGGAAAGACGGCGGGAGCGAAAAAACCCGCCGCCCGGACCGCGCAGCCGCCGCGGAGCGCGGCGCGCAGCGCAGCCCCGCGGGAACCCAGACTGTTTATCGAGGATATTCTGCCGGACGATTCCGTGCCGGGGAATCTTGCCTACGAGGATACGGACGTGAGCGCGCGCCGGACGCGGCGCGGGGCAGAGCCGGAGTTTGTGGCGGACAGGCGCGCAAGCTACGACGAGGCCTACGGGCCGCTGGGCGTTGCGGAGGAGGAAGCGTTTGCCGCGGAGACGGACACGGCCGGCTCCGGCGCGGAGACGTATGTGCCGCAGCACGCCGCGCGCCGCAGGAGCGAACCTGCGCCGGAGACGGACGGGCGCTGGGAGGAGCTGGCCGCGGATTACCGGCCGGACGCGCCGTCGCCGCCGCCCACCCGCCGTCGCCGCCGCGCGGCCCCCAGCCCGCTGGACTATCAGCCCCAGCTGGACCCGCAGCAGCGCCTGGACCGGCCGGACTGGAAGCCGCAGGAGCCGGTGGTGGAAACGGTGCAGGAGGCCGAAGCCTACCGCCAGCCGCCCTTCTCGCTCCTGGAGCGGGACAGCGGGCGGCGCGTGGACACGCGCGACAAGGACGAGCGCGGCGCGCAGAAGCTGGAAGAGACGCTGGCCAGCTTCGGCATCAGCGCGCACGTCATCAAAGTCGTGCACGGCCCGGCCATTACGCGCTATGAGCTGCAGCCGGCCGCGGGCGTGAAGGTCAGCCGCATCGTCAGCCTGGTGGACGATATCGCCCTGAACATGGCGGCGGTCGGCGTGCGCATCGAAGCGCCCATCCCGGGCAAGGCGGCCATCGGCATCGAAATTGCCAACGACGATATTGCCACGGTGCATCTGCGCGACGTGCTGGAGAGCGACGAGTCGCTCCGGCATCCTTCCCGCCTGGCGGTGGCGCTGGGCAAGGACATCGCCGGCAAGAACATCATCGCGGATTTGGCGCGCATGCCGCATCTGCTCATCGCCGGCGCGACGGGGTCGGGCAAATCCGTGTGTATCAACACCATCATCGCCAGCATCATCTACCGCGCCACGCCCGAGGAAGTGCGCCTCATCCTCATCGACCCCAAGAAGGTGGAGCTGTCGGTCTATAACGGCATTCCGCATCTGCTGGTGCCCGTGGTGACGGACCCGAAGAAGGCGTCCGGCGCGCTGAACTGGGCCGTGATGGAAATGGACGAGCGCTACAAGCGCTTTGCGGACGTGGGCGTGCGCGACATCCGGGGCTACAACGCCCAGCGCAGGGCGGACGAGCCGCTGATGCCGCAAATTGTCGTCATCATCGACGAGCTGTCGGATTTGATGCTGGTGGCTCCCGGCGAGGTGGAGGAGGCCATCTGCCGCCTGGCGCAGCTGGCGCGCGCCTGCGGCATCCACCTGGTCATCGCCACGCAGCGCCCGTCGGTCAACGTCATCACCGGCATCATCAAGGCCAACATCCCCTCGCGCATCGCCTTTGCCGTCTCCTCGCAGGTGGACTCGCGCACCATCCTGGACGCGGCGGGCGCGGAAAAACTGCTGGGCAAGGGCGATATGCTCTACGCCCCGGCGGGCGGCGGCAAACCCCTGCGCGTTCAGGGCTGCTTCGTCTCCGACGCCGAGGTCGCGCGCGTGGTCGACTATGTCAAGGAACGCCATGAAACCGACTACAGCCAGGCGGTCATCGACGCGCTGGAGCATGCCGAGGAGGCGGAAACGCCGGACGAGGATACCAACGAGTCGGAAAGCGACGCCCTGTTCGAGCAGGCGGTGGAAATGGCCGTGGAAGCCGGCCAGGCGTCCATCAGCATGCTGCAGCGCCGCCTGCGCGTGGGGTATGCGCGCGCGGGCCGGCTTATCGACGAAATGGCCCGGCGGGGCATCATCGGCCAGGCCGAAGGCGCCAAGCCGCGCGAAGTGCTCATCACGCGCGAGGATTTCCATGTGATGTTTAAGAAATGAACCGCGGGGCTGCGCCTTGCGGCCCGGCGGGAAACGAAGCCGGGGGCGCTTTTTTCAAAAGCTGGAAGGAGGAGCGTTGATGCCTGTGGATTTCTCCCACCCCAACGCACAACCGTTTCTGCTGGAGGCAGGGGACTGCGCGCTGCTGCTCATTCACGGCTTTACCGGCTCTCCCGGGCATATGCGGCCCGTGGGCGAGGCGGTGCACGCGGCCGGGTTTACCGTGCGCGGCATTGCGCTGCCGGGACACTGCCAGAGCATCGAGGCCATGGAACAGAGCGACTGGAAGCAGTGGCTGGCGTGCTGCCGGGACGCGATGCGCCAGATGCAGGCGAAGTACCGGCGCGTGTCGGTCGGCGGCCTTTCCATGGGCGGCATCCTGTCGCTGCTGATGGCGGAGGAGTTTTCGCCCGCGTCCGTCGTGCTGTTCGCGCCGGCGCTGAAATACAAGCGCGCGGCCAACAAGCTCTCCCCCCTGGCCAAGCATTTTATCCGCGTCCTGGACTGGGGCGAGCCCAACCGGGGGCTGGACTTTCTCAACGAGTACGACTATGGCTACCGCGGCGCGCCGGTGCGCAAGGTGGAGGACATGACGCGCCTGCAGACCATGGCGCGCAAAGGCCTGCGCGACGTGACCTGCCCGGCCCTGGTGATTCAGTCGCACCGCGACGAGAGCGTCCACCGCGACACGCCGGAAATCATCATGCGCGGGGTGTCCTCGCAGGTCAAGGAAATCTGCTGGGTCGACCGCTCCGCCCATGTGTGCACCATCGGGCCCGACAGGGCGTACGTCAACGCGCGCGTGATTGACTTTTTACGGCGATATGGGGTATAATATCTGTTTGTGAGCGACAGTATGTAAAGGAGCCGGTACGACGATGAAAAAATGGATGGCGCTTCTGCTGGCGATGGGCCTGCTGCTGGCCTTGACTGCGTGCGGCGAGGTAAGCCCGGAAGAGGACGCGGCGACGGTTGTCGCCGAGGTCAACGGCGAAGCTATCACCAAGGGCGAGGCGACGCCCATTTATGAGGCGTATACCCAGCAGACAATTTCCTATTATTCGGCGCTGGGCAGCGCCGTGGACGCCGCGAACGCGAGCTTTATCACCGATATGAAAACCACCACGCTCAACATGCTGGCCGAAGGCCTCGCGCTTTCCCAGAAGGCCGAGGAGCTGCGCCTGAGCCTGACCGAAGAGGAAATGGCGGAGGTGGAGACGGAAAGCCAGGCGTCCTTTGACGAGATGGTGCAGTCCTATATGGAAAGCTACGGCGTGGACGAGGCGACCGCGGAGCAGGCGATGGAGAATCAGGGATACAGCCTGGAGATTCTCCGCTACCTGGGCGAACGCAACGCCGTGGAGGAGAAGCTCTACGACCATGTCGTCGCCGACGTCAGCGTCGGCGAGGAGGAAATCCAGGCGAGCTACGACGAGCTGGTGGCGACCGCCCAGCAGACCTACGCGGACAACCCCGGCCAGTACGGCTCGGACGTCAGCATGGGCTCGACCATCTATGTGCGGCCGGAAGGATACCGCTATATCAAGAACCTGGTCATCGCCCTGCCCGAGGAGACGCAGACGCAGGTGACCGAGCTGGAAAACGAGCTCTACCAGGCCATGCAGAACCAGTATTATTACCAGGACATGCTCAGCTATCAGGGACCCTCCATGGACGCGGAAACCCTGCTGCGCTACAATAACCTGGTGGATACCTACACGCAGGAAATTGCCAATCTCCAGACGCAGATTGACAACCAAATCAATACCGGCAAGCAGCAGGTGCTTGCGCAGGCGGAGGAAGTCCTGGCGCTGTGCCAGGCCGAGGGCGCGGATTTCGACGCCCTGATGGAAGAGTACAACGACGATACCGTCACCGATGAGAGCATTCTGGCCAACGGCTATCCCGTCTGCGCCGAAAGCGCCACCTATGTGGCGGAGTTTACCGACGCGGCCATGGCCCTGCAGGCAGTGGGCGATATCTCCGGCCTGGTCGAAACGGATTACGGCTACCATATCCTGATGTATGCCGGCGATGTGGAGCCGGGCGTGACGCCGCTGGAGGAGGTGCATGACGCCATCGCCGACGACCTGCTCGCCCAGAAACAGTCGGACGCCTATGAGGCAGCCTACCAGCAGTGGCTGGACGACGCGAACATCCGCGTGCACGTCAACAAGCTGTAACCGGCTTTTGAAAACGGCTTTGACGCGGGAAGAGTAATGGGAACCGGCGCCTTCCAGAGAGCGCGCGCCATGGGCTGCAAGCGCGCGCAGGCGCAGTCCCGCCAAGTGCCCCCGCCAGCCGCCCGCCCGAAGGGAAACCGCGTAGGGCAGGCCGTAAGCGCCCCGTTACGGCGCAGCGCTCAACCAGAGTGGATTGCGGGCCTTCCCGTCTCTGTCAGGGACGGAAAGGCCTTTTGTTAGGCTTAACGAGGAGGGCAAAACGATGAAAATCTTCAATACCCAGACGCGCCGCAAGGAGGAATTCGTCCCCATCGAGCCGGGCAAGGTCCGGCTTTACGCCTGCGGCCCGACCGTCTATGACTACTTTCATATCGGCAACGCGCGCCCGTTCGTGATTTTCGACACCCTGCGCCGGTATCTGGAGCATCGCGGCTATGCGGTCACGTTCGTGCAGAATTTCACCGACATCGACGACAAGATGATTCGCCGCGCCAACGAGGAGGGCATCACCGTCCGGGAGCTGGCCGACCGCTTCATCGCCGCCTATTACGAGGACGCCGCCGCGCTGGGCGTGCGGCCGGCCACCGTACATCCCAAGGCCACGGAGCATATCCCCGAAATCATCGACATCATCCGCCGCTTGGAGGAAAAAGGGCTGGCATACGCGGTGAACGGCGACGTGTATTTTGATACGCAGGCGTACCGCTCGCATTACGGAAAGCTGTCCGGGCAGAACCTGGACGATTTGGAAAGCGGCGCGCGCATCGAGGTGGACGAGAGCAAGCGCCATCCGATGGATTTCGCGCTCTGGAAGGCGCGCAAGCCCGGGGAGCCTGCCTGGGAATCGCCCTGGGGGATGGGCCGGCCCGGCTGGCACATCGAATGCTCGGCCATGAGCATGAAATACCTGGGCGAGACCATTGACATTCACGGCGGCGGCCAGGACCTGATTTTCCCGCACCATGAAAACGAAATCGCCCAGAGCGAAGGCGCCACGGGCAAGCCGTTCGTTCATTACTGGATGCACAACGGCTTTCTCAACATCGACAACGAGAAAATGTCCAAGTCCAGGGGCAATTTCTTTACCATCCGGGATATCCGCAGGGAATATGACCTGCAGGCCGTGCGCATGTTCCTGCTGTCGGCGCAGTACCGCAGCCCGCTGAATTTTTCGCGCGAGCAGATTCAGCAGGCCAAGGCCGCCCTGGAGCGCCTGACCATTGCGCGCGACAACATCGCCTTCGCCCTGGCGCATGCGCAGGAACGGCCGGCGGGCGAGGAAGAGCGCGCCCTGATGGCCGCGGCAGGAGAGGCGCTGGCCAGGTTTGACGAGGCCATGGACGACGATTTGAACACCGCCGACGCCATCGGCGCCCTGTTCGAGCTGGTCCGGCAGGCCAATATCGCCCTGAAACCGGGCGCTTCCCGGGAAGCGGCCGAAGCGGTCAGCCGCGCCTTCGGCGAGATGACCGGGGTGCTGGGGCTGGCGCAGC
>DVFI01000074.1 GCA_018713305.1 Candidatus Avichristensenella intestinipullorum | reverse complement strand
ACATGCACATCGGCGCGACCTCTGCCCATGGCAATGAAAAGAAGTGGGACGAGCCCCACAAAGCTGTGCAGTATTCTTCCTGACCCCATCGCTCCACCCCTCAGGCTGCCTGCCCATGCGCAGGCAGCTCCCGTGCCGCTGCAAGGCTGATGGAGCCGCCTTGCAGCGAAGGGGAACATCATGTTCCTGTCATGGCAGGCGCGCTGATGAGCGCGTCGAACTGCCCGAGCGCCCTGATGGGGCGTTCGGTGGCCGGGACGTACAGCGTCTGGCCCGCCCGCACCGGTATCCTCACGCCGTTTTGGGCCAGCGCTCCTTCGCCCAGCGCGGTAAAAAAACGAAAGTCTGCGCATGGCGCAAGCACCGTCTCGCCGCGCACATACGCCCGATCCAGCGTAAAATGCGGGGTTTCCAGACAACGAACGACGCCGCCGCCCTTCGGCATCCGGGGACGCAGCGGCGAAAGCTGCAGGCCTGCCCGGGCCACATCGCACGCCTTTTCCCAGTGCAGCTCCCTTGGCCTGCCGTCCGCGCCCAATCGACCCCAGTCCCAGAAGCGGTATGTAATATCGCTGGCCTGCTGGATTTCATACAGCACCAGACCGCCGCCGATAGCATGCACCATGCCCGCGGGAATGTAGAGCACGTCGCCCGCCTGCACCGTTACCCAGCGCAGGCAGCGCTCCAGCGCCGCCTGTCCCGCCGCGCGGGGATTGCTTCCGGGCAGCAGGCCATAGACCAGCCGCGCGCCCGGCTCCGCGTGCAGAATCACCCAGGCTTCCGCCTTGCCCTGCCTGCCGCCTTCATGCGCGGCGGCATAGGCATCGTCCGGATGCACCTGCACCGAAAGCGGCTCGCGCGCATCCAGCAGCTTCAGCAGCAGCGGCAGCGGCCCGCCGGTCAGCGCGGACAGCGGCCTGCCGTCCTCCAGGCGGCTTTCCAGGCCCTCCAGGGTCGAAGCTTCCATCGCTTCGCCCGTGCGCGCGTCCGGAATGGCTTTATGAAACAGCCGCGCCAGCGCGTCGCCGCCCCACGGCGTCTGCGCGCCGTGGCGAAAGGCGGGGAGCAGCGGGTAGGCAAATCGTTCCGTAGTCATTGCATTGCCTCCGGCATCCAGCATCCGTCCTGCACGCGCAGGCGCAGCGTCACGCGCGCCAGCTCCCGGTCCTCGACGGCGTGCAGGATTTCCAGCGTCAGCTCCTCCGTCAGCCCCTCCGCCGGTTCCTCGAACCAATACAGGGGGCGGCCGTCGCTGATATAGGTCGCGCCCACCTCCACCACCTGGCCCGCCGTCTCGTCCCAGACCATCAGCATGCCGGTCGGCGCAATCCAGCGGAACCGGCACGCCACTTCCCTGCCTTCCGCATCCGTTATCGTCGTATCCAGAGGCAGCCCGGGCAGAGAAGAGCGCTCCGGCGAATAGTACTGCAACGTTTCCAGCACCAGCTGCCCCGCGTCGGTCTGGACGGACAGGCGCCCCAGGGTCACGGTATTGTCCGCCATGGAGAGCAGGCCCGGCGTGTACAGCGCCATGATGGAGCCGAAGCCTCCGTTTTGCAGGAAGTCGCCCAGCTGATAGAGCATCCAGTCCTCCACGTCTTCCTCGGCCAGCAGCCCGCGCTCCACCAGCAGCGCGGCCAGCTCCTCCAGGAACGCCTCGTACGCCGGCTGAATGGATTGCAAATCCTCCATGGACAGATACGCGCCCTGTGCGGCCAGCGCGCCGGCCGGCAGCAGCGCCGCGCACAGGAGAAGACACAGCATTCTGTAAAGCATGGGCGTTCCCTCCTCCGTCAGCGCATGAACATCACAATATCCGAAACCTTTCGCTCCTCGCCCGAAGCGGGATGATTGATGACCTTTCCGTTGAACCACAGCGTCGTGGAGCCGCCGCCGTCCAGGTTAAACGCAATCTGCGCCCCATGGTCCAGGAACAGCTGCTGCAAGGTCGGCAGGTCGCACCCTTCGGAATAGCCCTCGCTGCGCCCGTCCACAACGATGACCAGGTAGTGCAGCGGCCCCAGCTGGCCGATGGCCGTGCGCGGCTCCAGGTATCCGTCTTCCACGCGCACAATGGCGGAATCCATTTCCACGGCCTGCCCGTTTTCTACCAGCGTCGGGCCGAATTCAAAGGTATGCAGCACGCCCTCTTCCATCAGGCGGTCTGCGACCACCCCCTGCTTTTCGGAGCGATCGACCAGCACGGACAAATCGCCGTTTTTGTCCACAATCAGCATCTGGCGCGCGGAGTTCTGCTTGCGAAACAGCTCGCCCCCGCGGATAATCACGCCGTTGTTGTGAAAGCCGCAGTAGTCGCCGTTGATGGCCAGAAGCGGATTGTTCCGCTCCGCGATGTCGGAAAGCGCCTCGGTGCCTGCGTCAAAGCGCTCGTTGGCAAAGGCATAGGAAAACTGCGACGGATCTGTCAGCTGAATATCGGCGGCATAGTAGACGAAGTTATCCTGCTGATGCCGCCCGATATGCACGGTGATGGTGCTGGTCTCATAGTTCCACTCGGGCGCCTCTTCCTGCGCCGTCTGCTCCGTGGCGTCGGGTGCGGACGTGTCGTCCGGCGCAGGGAGCGCGGAGCCTGTCTGCGCGCTCTCTTCCAGGGGAATGTCTTCAAAGCTGGCCTCTCCCGCATCTTCCAGCGACGCCTCAATGTATACGGGCTCCTCGGCGGAGGGCGACGGTTCGGGCGCCTGCGCCGGACTTTCCGAAGCCGCGGTGATCAGCAGCGGAATGGCCAGCAGCAACACGCCAAGGGCAAGGTATAACAACAGGCGCCTGCGCGCGAAATCGTTCTGGCTCAAAGCCCTTTTTTCCTCCTGTATCCGCGAAATTCAATACCTATTGTATAGAAAACGAATTTCCCACGGATTTTCTTCCTCCCTCCGGCCGCGCGTCCGGCGTGGGAAAACATCCGCAAAAGGGGTCGAAATGCGTCTTTGTGGGGAGAATCCGCTCAAATTATGCCGAAAACAAGCCGCTCATGGGGATATAAGGCGCAAAAATGGCTTGTTTTCCTTGACAAGTGGAAAAACTGTGATACACTCTGTATAGTGAAAATGCTGGAAAACTTTTCCAGCCCCCCTGGAGCGCCTGGAGGGAGGAAGGCGAATGTCTTATCCGATACAAATCACCTACCTTGCCCATAGCGGCTTTGCGGTCAGCATTCAGGATACGCTGCTGGTCTTCGACGACGCGCAGGGCCCTGCCGCCGCGGAAACCGCGCCGGAAGAGGGGCGCGTGACCCGCTCGCTGCTGGATCGCTATCAGCGCACGCTCTTTTTCGTCAGCCACGCGCACGCCGACCACTTCAATCCCAGCATTTACCGCTTTGCCGACGAAAGCATGGTGCATTATGTCCTGGGAAGCGATGTGCCCGAGCGCTACAGCGGCCATCACATGAAAAAAGGCGATACGCTGTCGCTGGGCGGCGCGGACATCACCGCCTACGGCTCCACGGACGAAGGGGTTTCCT
The DNA here is from genome assembly GCA_018713305.1 of Candidatus Avichristensenella intestinipullorum. GTDB lineage: Bacteria > Bacillota > Clostridia > Christensenellales > Aristaeellaceae > Avichristensenella > Avichristensenella intestinipullorum. The sequence goes on along the minus strand of DVFI01000074.1, from coordinate 2,271 downwards.
TTCTGGTACGCCTGGAGGGCTGGACCCTGTTTCACGCAGGCGACCTGAACCTGTGGCACTGGCGGGAGATTTCCACGCTCAAGGAAATCGAGCAGGCGGAGAGGGACTATGAGGCGGAGGTGTCCCCCCTGTTCGGCCAGGAGATAGATTTTGCGTTCTTCCCCCTGGACCCGCGCATGGGCGCGATGTACGACGCCGGCGCGCTGCACTTCGCCATGAACGTCAAGCCCCGCGTGATGATTCCGATGCATTTCTGGGGCCGCGCGGACGCGGCGCTGGAGTTTGCCCGGCGCAACCGCAGCCGTCAGGTGGAAATCATCGCGCTGACGCGGCCCGGCGAAACCCTGCAGGCCGCCAAATCGGAGGACGGCGCCATTTCCGTCGAACTGTAAGGCGCCCCGCTCAGCCGCGCAGCATTCCTTCAATGCTCCGATACGCCTCGTCCAGGATGCGCAGCGACCTGCGCATCTTGTTTTTCTCGCCTTCCGTCAGGGCCAGGGGAATGGTTTCGCGAATCCCCTCGCGATGCACCACGCAGGGGACGCCCGCATAGATATCGCCCCCGTCGTAGAGCGCCCCCAGGCGAACCGACAGCGTCAAAACGCCGTTCTCATCCTCAAAAATCGCCCGCGTAATGCGGCAAAGCACCAGCCCGATGCCGTAATAGGTCGCGTGTTTGGCCTCGATGATTGCCTGCGCGCAGCCGCGCACCTCGCGTTCCAGCGCAGTGAGCGCTTCCATGCGCAGCCGTCCCTGCGACTGACGGCACACCTCGCGCAGCCTGCGCGTGGCCAGCATGGCCTGCGACCAGGGCACGAAGCCCGAATCGCCGTGCTCGCCCATCACATAGGCATGAAGGTTGCGCGGGTTGACCTGGAAATACCCGGCCAGCAGATGGCGCAGCCGGCCGGTGTCCAGCGCCGTGCCGCTGCCGAAGACGCGGCCGGGCGCAAAGCCCGACAGCTGCTGCACGACGCGCGCCATCACGTCCACCGGGTTGACCGCAACCAGCAGCACGCCGCAAAACCCGCTGCGCACAATGTTTTCGACAATCTCCCGATATACGCGCACATTGCGCCGGAGCAACGCCAGGCGCGATTCGCCGGGCTGCTGCGCCGCGCCCGCGCAGAGCACGGCAATATCCGCGTCGCGTATGTGCTCATATCCGCCCGCCCACACGCGCAGGCTGGAAGGCGCAAAGGCGAGACCATGCATCAAGTCCATGGCCTCGCCCTGCGCGCGCTTTTCATCGATATCAATCAGCACCAGTTCGTCGCAGGCGTTCTGGTTCAGCATGGCATACGCATAGCTTGCGCCCACCATGCCCACGCCAATCAACGCTACCTTGCGCCGGTCGTCTTTCACGGAGCATCCCTCCCCGCCCAGTATGCGCAGGGAGGCCGGAAAACAACCGGCGGCTACCGCTCCTTCTCCGGCCGCGCCCGCTTCGGCTTGTGCAGGCGCATGGATCCCAGCGCCGCGCCCAGGGCGATGGCGCCTACCGCGAAGAGCGTCTGCAGGCCGGCGGAAATCGCCATGTCGTACTGCGCCAGCAAAAGCGCCCGCATCGTGCGGAACAGCCCGAGTCCGGGGACCAGCGGTATCATGGCGGCGCAGAGGAAAATGGTGGTGATCATCCGCATTCGCCGCGCCATCAGCGCGCACAGCAGCGCGATGGCGGCCGCCGTGAAAAACAGCGAAAGCGTCTCCCCCACCATGGCCGCGTCCCGCAGCGCCAGGTACAGCCCGTAGGATACCATGCCCAGCAGCGCCGAAGGCGCCATCGCGCGCGGCGGCGCGTCCAGCAGCGGGCAGAAAAACAGCGTCGCCAGCCCCGCCGTCACCACCGCCATGGCCCAGCCGGGCTCGGCCAGCGGCTCCACCTCCACCGGCAGATAAAAGCGCAGCAACAGGCTGATTCCCAGCGCCACCATCACCGCCACCAGCAGCGCCTCCATCCCCCGCGCCATGGCCGAGAGCAAATCGCCGCGCAGCGCGTCGCGCACCGCGTTGGTCATCATCAGGCCTGAAATCAGCGGCATAATGGCCCCGGAAAGAATGGTTTCCACGCTGGCAGGGCTCAGCCCGAACAGATAAAACGCCAGCATCGTCACCGCCGAACAGACCAGCCCGCCGGTCAGGCTGGAAAGCACCAGCGATATTTCCGCCCGCCGGAAAGCGTAGGCCACCGCCTGCGCCGCCGCGCCTGCCGCCAGCGCCACGCAAAACTCCAGCCAGCCGCCGCCGAACATCAGCGCAAAGCTGGCCGCC
>DVFI01000006.1 GCA_018713305.1 Candidatus Avichristensenella intestinipullorum | reverse complement strand
CTCACCGCCGCCGTGCAGAACATGAAACGCATCGCCAGGGCGTTTCGTTTCCTTTTTTACGCCTTACCCTATGCGTTAAGGGGCTGCTTCCTCTCGAAAACAGCCCCTTTGTCGGCGGTCTGAAGGCCGGCAGCGCCGGCCTTTTTCGACAAGCGGAGGCGGCGCCATGCGGCGCCGCCTTTTGCATGCAGGCGGCCGTTTCGGTTGACAGCGGACGCCAATGACGGTACAATATCTTGGTTAAAGCCGGTGGAAAATGATGGGCAGGAGGCCTTGATATGAGCCGTTTGGGCGATTTGATTCATCTGGAGCGCACCCGCAGAAACATGACCGCCAAGCAGGTGGCCAGGCTCTGCTCCCTTTCGGAAAAGTACCTGCTGGACGTGGAGCAGGGCCGGCGCATCATTGCGGACGACCAGGCGCGCCGCATCCTCAGGCGCATTGGCCTGGAGCAGCAGACGGAGGCGGATTTTTCTCTGGACGATATCGCGGCGACGGTGGATTTGCATACCGCCGCGCCCACGCTGCCGCAGCGGCCGGTGGAGGACAAGCCCCGCCCGGTCGCCTCGCTGCCTGCCGAGGACAGCGAGCACGGCGGCATCTGGCTGGACGCGCTGGCGTCCGTGCTGCGCCAGGTGCCCGTCTACAACGCCGCCTGGCAGATTGTGGACCATCGCACGCTCGCCGCTGCGGGCGGAAAAATCGAGGGCGGCCCCGCGGACAAGGCGCTGTATTTTCTCGCGCCGGACGACAGCATGCGCGGCTTTCGTATCCTCAAGGACGATTTGCTGCTGGTCGTTCCCGCGCACAGCCCCATCGACGGGGCGGTGATGCTGCTGAAGTGGAAAAACCACTGCATGGCGCGCAAGGTAAAGCTGTCCGGCGAGCGGCTGATGCTGCTCAGCTACGACCGGGAGCTGGACGCGCAGCCGGCGCAGCTGGCGGAGGTGACGTTCGTGGGGCGCTGTGCGCGGCTGGAAGCGTCGCTGTAATCCGGAATACAAAGGCGCGTTTTGTGTGAGGATAGCGCAGAGGGAGGTCTTGGCATGGGCATTATTCCATCCAGAAATCTGGCGGAGCAGCGCCGGGAAGAAAAGGGCATTGTGTATTATGACCGCGGCGTGATACAGGGAGAGGACGGCAGGCAGTACGACCGCCTGGCCATCCAGACGCATTTTATTCAGCGGGGCGAATCCCAGGAAGAGCTGGTGCGCCGCTATGTGCTGCCGCTGGCGCAGCCGGGCGACGTGCTGTCCTTCGGCGCGAAGGTGATGGCCATGTGCGTGGAGAGCGTGAAGACGCGCGACGAGGTGCATCCCGGCTTCTGGGCCAATCTGCTCTGGCGCTTTGCGGGCATCAACACCACGGGCGTGGGCATGCATGAGCCGTACAAGATGCAGCTCGTCATCGACATGTGCGGCCTGCCGCGCGTGCTGCTGGCGGCGTTTTTGTCGGCGGTGACCAAGCCCTTTGGCGTGCACGGCGTATTTTATAAGGTGTGCGGCAAGGGCGTGGGCGGCATCGACGGGTTTTATTTCCGCTCTTCCTTTGACGTGTATAAAGAAATGGCGCTGATTAACCCGGAGAACCCGGACGGCCTGTGCGAGGCGCTGGCGAAGGCGTGCGGGATTCCGGTGGTGCTGATGGACGCCAACGACCTGCAGCGCGACCAGCTGGGCAAGTCGAGCGATATGCCGCTTTCCGACGCGCAGCTTCAGGACGCCATGCGGGACAACCCGTCCGGCCAGGGGGACGAGCTGACGCCGTTCATCCTGATTCGACCGCTATGAAGCTGGTATCCTGGAACGTAAACGGCCTGCGCGCCTGCCTGGGCAAGGGCTTTCTGGACTATTTCCACAGCGCCGGGGCGGATTATGTCTGCCTGCAGGAAACCAAGATGCAGCCGGGACAGGCGGAGGTGGAGACGCCGGGCTACCGGGTCTGGTGGCACAGCGCCGTCAAAAAGGGGTATTCCGGCACCGCGGTGTTTGCCCGGCGCGAGCCGCTGTCGGTGGCATACGGCATCGGACAGGAAGCGTTTGAAGGCGAGGGCCGGGTCATTACGCTGGATACGGGGGATTTTTATCTGGTCAACTGCTACACCCCCAACGCCCAGCGGGACCTGGCGCGGCTGCAGTACCGCATGGACTGGGAGGATGCCTTTCGGGCGTACCTGCTGTCCCTGGACGAGAAAAAGCCGGTGGTCCTCTGCGGCGATTTGAATGTGGCGCATCGGGAAATCGATTTGAAAAATCCCAAATCCAACGAAAACAATGCCGGCTTTACCCCGCAGGAACGGGAAAAAATCGGCCTGCTTCTGGACAGCGGCTTTGTCGATACGTTCCGCCTCCTGCATCCCGACGCGCGCGACGCCTATTCCTGGTGGTCGTACATGTACGGCGCGCGGGCCCGCAACGCGGGGTGGCGCATCGACTACTTCCTCGTCTCGCGCCGGCTGGCGGATTGCGTGCGGGAAGCCAACATCCGCTCGGAGGTATTGGGCAGCGACCACTGCCCCGTGGAGCTGGTGCTGGCGCTATGAAAGGAGGGGGAGGACGCATGCTGCAGCGCATGGCGGCGCAGGGAAACGGGGGCGCTCCTTCCCGGGAACGCAGCGCCTGTCCGCCCAAGCGCATCGCGCTGATTGGCATCGGGTCCACGGGCGACGTGCAGCCGATGATTGCGCTGGGTCACGAGCTGGCGCGGCGCGGGCATGACGTTTCCGTCACCGCCTTTGCGGCGCTGAGGCCGCTGGTGGAAGAGGCGGGCCTGCCCTTTGTGCCGCTGCCGGGCGACGCGCAGCGCTATATCAGCGGGTTGATGAAGCCGGGCGCAAGCGCGCTGACGTTTCTGCACCGGCTGGAGACCTCGCTCAAAGAGGTGGCCAACCCGCTCTTCGACGCGCTCTACGATGTCTGCCGCGGCGCGGAAGCGGTCGTGACCAGCTTCTTTGGCAGCACGCCGTATTCCCTGGCGGAAAAACTGAACATCCCGATTTTCCAGGCGCATTATTATCCCATGGATATCACGGGGGACTGCAGCGTGCCCGTCATGCCGCCGGTGCCGCTCGGGCGGGAGTATAACCGCATGACCTACCGCCTCGCCTACCTGCTGGTGGGCGGGCTGGAGACCCGCTATTCCCACCGCTGGTGCCGCGCCAACGGCATCCGGGCGCGGCGCGTTCGGCCCCGGCCGGACTACCGGGTGGCGAACCGGGATATTCCGGTGCTCTATGCCATCAGCCCGACGGTGCTGCCCAGGCCGGCGGAATGGGCGCCCAACATCCATCTGACGGGCTTCTGGCAGGACGAGCCGGCCCCCTTTGCGCCGCCGGAGGCGCTGGAGGCCTTCCTGGCGGCGGGCGAAAAGCCGGTCTACATCGGCTTTGGCTCCATGAAGTCCGGCACGGGCGCGCAGCTTCTGCGCATCACGCTGGAGGCGCTGCGGCAGCTGAACCTGCGCGCGGTGCTGGCGGCGGGCTGGGGCGAGGTGCCGGAGGAGGATTTGCCGGATACCGTATACCTCCTGCGCGGATTTGTGCCGCACGGGTGGCTGTTTGAACGGGTGGCCGCGGCGGTGCATCACGGCGGGGCGGGCACGACGGCGTCGTCCCTGCGCGCCGGCATTCCCACGCTGGTGGTTCCCTTTGGCGGAGACCAGTATTTCTGGGGCTCGCGCGTCCATGCGCTGGGGTGCGGCCCCAAGCCGCTGTCCCGCAGCCAGCTGACGGCGGAGCGGTTTGCCGGGCGGCTGCAGTCGCTGACGGCAACCGAGGACTATGCCCGAAATGCCCGGCAAATCGCCCGGGCGCTGCGCAGCGAGCATGGCACGCAGAACGCGGCGGATTTGATTGAACAGGAGCTGTGCGGGCCTGCCGCAGCCCGATAGGCCATAGCCGGCGGGCCATGCCGCCGGCGGCGCTTTCCCTGCGCTCAGGCGTTCACGCCCCGGCGCGCTCCGCCGAAACGACAGGCGCAGAGAATCCCGTTTTGTCCAGGCGCGGCCCGCCGCGCTTTTGTCGTCTATCGACGCCAGGCCTGCAAAATCCGCAGCAGCGCCTCCAGGTATCCGGGAAGCCCCACATCCTCGGACGCGGTCGCGGGCAGCGTCGCGATCAGATTGCCATCCTTGAGCACCCGCAGCTCGCCCAGCGTATCTCCCTTGGCCACGGGCGCCTGCACCTCTTCGGGCAGCGCGACCTGCAGCGATACGCTGCTTTCCTCGCCGCGGCGGATGAGCAGCGTCATGCCCGCGCCCGCCGCTGCGCCCACCGTGTCCGCGCTTCCGCGCGCGACGGAAACCTCCTCGCCCAGCGCGTCGCCCGCCTGGCAGACGGGCAGCAGCCGATAGGTGGAAAACCCATATTCCAGCAGCTTGCGCGCTTCGTTAAAGCGCGTCTGACTGGCCGGCGTGCCCAGCAGCACGGCAATGAGCCGCATGCCGTCCTTCTGGGCGGTCGCAGAGATGCAGTAGCGGGCCTCGTCGGTCGAGCCGGTTTTGTAGCCGTCGCAGCCCTCGAAGAAACGGACCAGCCGGTTGGTGTTGACAAGGTCGGTCGTGCGGCCGCCGGGGTGCTCGAGCGTATCCATCCAGAGGGTGCTGTATTGATAATAGAGCGGATGCCGTCCGATTTGGCGCGAGAGGTTGGCCACGTCGCGCGCGGTGGTGTGCTGGCCTTCCGCCGGCAGCCCGGTGCAGTTCTGGTAGACGGTTTGGGTCAGCCCCAGCTCGGCGGCGCGCCGGTTCATGCGCTCGACAAAGTTGGCTTCCGTCCCCGCCAGATGCTCCGCCAGCGCCACGGCGGAATCGTTGGCGCTGGCGACAATCGTGGACTTGAGCAGGTCTTCCAGCGGGTATGCGCTGCCCGCGTCCAGCAGGGCCTGCGAACCGCCCATGCCGGCGGCGTTGGACGAGCAGACGATGCTGTCTGTCAGGGAAACCGTGCCGGCATCCAGCGCTTCGAGCACCAGCAGCAGGGTCATCAGCTTGGTGACGCTCGCCACGGGGCGGGTTTCGTCGGCGTTCTGCTCCAGGATGACCTGGCCGGTGGAAGCCTCCATCAGCAGGTACGACGGGGTCTGAAGGTCGAAGGAAGAGACCGGCTCCAGGGGCGCGGCCAGCGCGGGGCAGGCCGCCAGACACAGCGCCAGCACCGGCGCAAGAAGCTGTTTCATGACAGACAACCTCCCGAAAGAGTTTGTACATCATGTGCGACGGAACGGAAAAACATGACGCGCTTCCGGCATTTTCCCGACGCCGCCCCGCGGTGCATCGCGGCGGGCGGCTTTTCCTGCACGCAGAAGGCGCCCGCCCGGGGCGGGAAGCGGACCTGCGCCGACGCGGGACGGCCTGGCGGACGGGAGCGCCAAAAACGGGCCGGCCCGTCTGCCCTGGCAGAGGCAGCGGGGCCGGCTCTTTTTCTTCGGCGTCTGACAGGAGGCCGTGCGGGCGCGCTGTCGCGTTCGACGGCGGCGCGCGTTATTTGCGGTGGCTGATGAGCGCCAGCTTCTTGGACAGCTCCATTACCAGCAGCGGCACGAGTATCAGCAGCAGGGCGATGCCGTAGCCCTTGGCGGGCAGGGCAATCAGGCCGAACGCGCCGGAGAGGGGCGTGAATACGACCAGCAGTACCAGCAGCACGGAAAGCGCGGCCGCGCCGTTGAGGTTTTTGTTCGTGAACGGGCCGATGGCAAAGAGCGAGTGCTCCGAGCGCATGTTGAACGCCTGCACGACCTGGGACAGGGCGAGCACGATGAAGGCCATCGTCTGCCCGCCGGCAAGCTGGCCGGTCATCTGCTCGCCAAGATAGAAGGCGATCAGCGACAGCAGGCCGAACATGATGCCCTGCAAAACCGTCCTGACGCCGAGGCCGTGCGCGAAGATGCCCTCGTCCTTCGCCCGGGGCTTCTGATCCATGATGTCGTCTTCCACCGCCTCCATGCCCAGCGCAATGGCGGGCAGGCTGTCGGTGACGAGGTTAATCCACAGAAGCTGCATCGAAAGCAGCGGCGTCTTGTGCCAGAGCAGCATGGCGACAAACACGGTGACGACCTCGCCGATGTTCGTGCCCAGCAGGAAGCCGACGACCTTGCGGATGTTGGCATAGATGCCCCGCCCCTCGCGGACGGCGTCCACAATGGTGGCGAAGTTGTCGTCGGTCAGGGTCATGTCCGCGGCGCCCTTGGCGACGTCCGTGCCGGTAATGCCCATGGCGCAGCCGATGTCGGCGGCCTTGAGCGCGGGCGCGTCGTTGACGCCGTCGCCGGTCATGGAAACCACCTGGTCCTTGCGCTGCCAGGCCTTGACAATGCGGATCTTGTTCTCCGGGGACACCCGGGCGTACACGGAGATGTTCTCCACCTCCTGGTCCAGCTGCTCCTCGCTCATGGCGTCCAGCTGGGCGCCGGTGATGGCCTTGTCGCCCTCCTCCAGAATGCCCAGCTCCTTGGCGATGGCGGAGGCCGTCACCACGTGGTCGCCGGTAATCATCACAGGCTTAATGCCGGCCTGGCGGCAGGTGGCTACAGCGGCCTTGGCCTCGGGGCGGGGCGGGTCAATCATGCCCACCAGGCCCATCAGGGTCAGGCCGCTTTCCAGCTCCTCGCTGGTGGGGTTCTCCGGCACCTCGTCCAGGATTTTATACCCCACAGCCAGCACGCGCAGGGCGTCCCGGCTCATCTCCTCGTTTTTCTCCTTGGCGGCCTCCAAGTCGCCGGCGGCGCACCGGGCGGCCATCATGTCAAAGGCGCCCTTGACAATGGCCACGATTTTCCCGTCCATCTGGTTGACAGAGGTCATCAGCTTTCTATCGGAATCAAAGGGCAGCTCGGCCAAGCGGGGGTACTGGCTGTTCAAGGCCTCCTGCTCCATGCCGTTTTTGTGGGCCGCCACCAAAATGGAAGTCTCGGTGGGGTCGCCGATGTGCTGCTCGGTGCCGTCCTCTTTGTAGAGCACAGAGCCATCGCAGCACAGGGCGCCGTAGCGCAGCAGCTCCCGGCCCGCCGGGCTGTTCTCCGTAGAGACGGTCTCCAGGCTGTTTTCCCTCTCTACCCAAAGCTTTACCAAGGTCATGCGGT
>DVFI01000073.1 GCA_018713305.1 Candidatus Avichristensenella intestinipullorum | reverse complement strand
GAAGGCGCAGACGAGGCGAAGGCCGCCGCCGCCATCAAGCCGCTCGTCCGCTCCATGTTTACGCAGGACTGACCTGTATCTGACAGGCGCGCATGACTTCCAGCGCCGCGTTATGCCGCTCCGGCGTCACGCCCGCGCAGCAGGCCGCGTCCACATGGACGAAGGCTTCCGGCAGGTGCGCCTTGATGAGCAGCGCGTTGGAGACGACGCAGATGTCCGTGCAGACGCCGCACAGCTCCACGTCCAGATTCGCGCCGCCGTTTTCCGCCAGGCGCTCGAGCGCTTCCGCCAGCGCTATGGAGCCAAAGGTTGACTTTTCCACCGTCTCCGCCGCAAAGGGCGCGACGGCCTCGTGCAGCTGCCAGCCCGGCGTATTGCGAATGCAATGGCGCACGGGCAGGTTGCGCCCTTCCTGGGTGTCCAGATAGTCGGGCGCGTGGGTATCCTGGGTAAAAAGGAGCGTTCGGCCTTCTTTCATGGCGCCCCGGATGCGCTCGGCCACGCGCGGCACCACCGCCCGCGCCTCCGGCGTGCCAAGGCTGCCGGTAATAAAGTCGTTTTGCATGTCCACAACGACCAGAACTTTCCGCATGCTATCGCCTCCCTTCGGACGGTATTATACCCCAAGGCGGCGGCGCTTGCAACGTGCCCTGCGGCGGACGGAAAAGCCGTTTGACAAACCATGCGTTTTCCTATATGATCTGACGTTGTATGCCCGTGAAAGCACCATATCAAAAACGAGGTGAGCGGATTGGCCTTGCAAAGGAACAAACCCTTGGATCTGGCGCCGGCGGACGAGGTTTTATCCCGCCATCCTGACCCTGCCGACAGCCTGATTGCCGTACTGCAGGAGCTTCAGGAAGCGTACGGATATCTGCCCGAGGACGTGCTTTTGCACGTCTCGCACCAGACCGGCATTCCGGCCGCGCAGCTGTCGGGCGTGGCGACCTTTTACGCGCAGTTCCGGCTGCAGCCGCCCGGCAAGTACCAAATCATGGTCTGCATGGGAACGGCCTGCCATGTCAACGGCGGACAGACCGTGGCCGACGCGGTGGAGGCCGCGCTGGGCGTCCCGGAAGGCAAGACCACGCCGGACGGGCTGTTCTCCTGGGAAAAAGTGGCCTGTCTGGGCTGTTGTTCGCTGTCGCCGGTGATGATGATCAACGGCCAGGCCTACGGCAAGCTGACGGATGAAAAGGTAGAACGCATTCTGGAAGAATTGCGCCGCACGGACGGAGGTGAAGGCTGATGCGTTTCCTGTTGGGATACGGCAGCTGCGGCATTGCGGCGGGCGCGGCGGCGGTCGCCGAGGCGCTGGAAACGGCGCTGGCCGGCAGCGGTCACGCGCTGGAAAAGGTGGGTTGCAACGGGCTTTGCTTTGCAGAGCCGTTGATGCAGTATATTGACGACGAGGGCCGGGACCATTATTACGGCCGTCTGGACGCCCGCAGCGCCGCTTCCGTCGCCGCGCGGCTGTTGGCCGGTGAGGTTCCGGAGGAAAACCTGCTGAGCGAGGAGGAGCTCTCCTTCCTGACCGGGCAGACGCGCATTGCGCTGCGCCATTGCGGTCTTATCGACCCGGAAAGCCTCGCCGCCTACGAGGGGGCGGGCGGCTACCGCGCGCTGCGCGCCGCGCTGTCCGGGACGGGCGCGCAGGTCATCGAACAGATTCGGATTTCCGGCCTTCGCGGCCGCGGCGGCGCGGGGTTCCCGACCTGGCGCAAATGGCAGGCCGCTTCGGAGGCGAAGGGCGAGAAAAAATATGTGGTCTGCAATGCGGACGAGGGCGACCCCGGCGCGTTTATGGACCGCTCCGTGCTGGAGGGCGACCCGCACTCGGTGCTGGAGGGCATGATGCTCTGCGGCTTTGCCATCGGCGCATGCGAAGGGCTTATCTATGTGCGGGCCGAGTATCCCCTGGCGGTGCGCCGCCTGCGCATCGCCATTGAGCAGCTGCGCGCGGCGGGCCTGCTGGGCGAAAATATTCTGGGCAGCGGATTTTCCTTTGATTTCCGCATGATGATGGGCGCGGGCGCCTTTGTCTGCGGCGAGGGGACGGCGCTGCTGGCCTCGCTGGAGGGCGGGCGCGGCATGCCGCGGCCCAAGCCGCCGTTCCCCGCGCAGTCCGGGTACCACCGCTATCCCACCAACATCAACAACGTCGAAACCTTTGCCAACGTCCCCTGGATTCTGGAAAACGGCGGCGCGGCTTTCGCCGCGATGGGCACGGCGGATTCCAAGGGCACCAAGGTGTTCGCCATGGCCGGAAAGGTCAAGCGCGGCGGCCTGGTGGAGGTGCCCATGGGGCTGACGCTGCGGCAAATCGTCTTTGATATCTGCGGCGGCATCCGCGACGACCGGCCCATCAAGGCCGTACAGATTGGCGGGCCGTCGGGCGGCTGTCTGCCCGCGAGCCTGCTGGACACGCCCATTGACTACGCCTCCATCGGCGCGACGGGCGCCATCATGGGCTCGGGCGGCCTGGTGGTCATGGACGATACCGCCTGCATGGTGGATATGGCGCGCTTTTTCATGGAGTTTACCAGCAAGGAATCCTGCGGAAAATGCACGCCCTGCCGCGTGGGCACCACGCGCATGAAGGAAATCCTCGACCGCATCTGCGAGGGCAAGGGAGAGCCCGGCGATATGGAACGCCTCCAGGGGCTGGGCGAGAGCATTCGCGACAGCGCGCTGTGCGGCCTGGGCAATTCCGCCCCCAATCCGGTGCTGACCACGCTGCGCTATTTCCCCGAGGAATACCGGGCGCACATTCAGGAAAAGCGCTGTCCGGCCCTGTCCTGCGCGGCGCTGCGCAAATACCGCATTGACGCGGCCAAGTGCGTGGGCTGCTCGCTTTGCAGCCGCAAATGCCCCACGCAGGCCATCAGCGGTCAAATCAAACGGACGTATCATATCGACCCGGCCAAATGCGTGGCCTGCGGCGCCTGCCGCAAGGCATGCCGCTTTGGCGCGGTGGAATTGTACAGCGGGGAGGCGGCGCAATGAACATCAAAGTGGACGGACGGGACATTACGATTCGTCAGGGCGTTTCGCTGCTGACCGGCCTTTTGGAAAACGGATTCGACATTCCCAACCTCTGCTACCTGCCGGAGCTGGAGGGATACGGCGGCTGCGGGCTGTGCCTCGTGGAAATCCAGGGCATGAACAAGCCCGCCCGTGCCTGCGCGATTACGCCCTGGGAGGGCATGGAGGTGCAGACCACCAGCGAGCGCATTGAAAAAAGCCGGCAGGTCTCGCTCGGGCTGCTGCTTTCGGACCATCGGGGCGACTGCCGTCCCCCCTGCCGCAACCGCTGCCCCGCCAACCAGGACTGCCAGGGCTACATCGGCCTGATTGCCGACGGCCAGTTCGAGGAGGCGTTCCGCCTCATCATGGAGGATAACCCGCTGCCCGGCTGCATCGGCCGGGTCTGCCCCCATCCCTGCGAGGAAAAATGCCGGCGCGATTTGCTGGAAGGCCCCCTGGCCATCATGCAGCTCAAGCGCTTTGCCGCCGACACCGCCGGGGACGCCTTTGTGCCCCAGGCCGCCGCGCCCACCGGCAAGCGCGTGGCCGTCGTCGGCGCGGGCCCGGCCGGCCTGACCGCCGCCTATTTCCTGGCGCGCCGCGGGCACGGCGTGGAAATCTTTGAGATGATGCCCGCGCCGGGCGGCATGCTGCGCTACGGCATTCCGGCGTACCGCCTGTCCAAGGACATCGTGGACAAGGAAACCGCCCGGATTCAGAAGCTGGGCGTGGCCATCCATTACGGCCGGAAGCTGGGCCGCGACGTACAGCTGGAGGAGCTGCGCCGCCGGTTCGACGCCGTGTTCGTGGCCGTGGGCGCGTGGGAATCCTCGTCCCTGGGCTGTGCCAACGATACCCTGTCGGGCGTGCTGGGCGGCATCGATTTCCTGCGCGACGTGGCGGAGGGCCGCGCCCCCAGCGTGGGCGAGCGCGTGGCGGTGGTCGGCGGCGGCAATACCGCCATGGACGCGGTGCGCACCTGCGTGCGCCTGGGCGCCCGGGAGGTCTGCCTGATTTACCGGCGGACCCGCGCGGAAATGCCGGCGGAAAAAATCGAGATTGAAGAGGCGGAAGAAGAAGGCGTGCGCTTCCATTTCCTCGTGACCCCGGAAAGCGTTCTGGAGCAGGACGGGCGCGCGGTGGGCCTGCGGCTGGCCCGGATGCGCCTGGGCGAGCCGGACGCCTCGGGCCGCCGCCGCCCCGAACCGACGGGCGAGACGGAGGATATGGCCTTTGACACCATCATCGCGGCCATCGGCCAGAAGGTTCGCCCCGACGGCATCGAGGCGCTGGACAAGCACCGCTGGCGCACCATCAAGGCGGCCGAAGGCACCTTTGCCACCAACCTGGAGGGCGTCTTTGCCGGCGGCGACGCCATCAACGACGGCCCCGGCATCGCCATCTCGGCCATCGCGCACGGCAAGCAGGCCGCGCAGGCCATCGACAGCTACCTGGCCGGCGCGCTCAAGCCGGTCGTCGCCCCGTTCCTGGTGGAGCGCACGAATGTGACGCGCGAGGACCTGCCCCCCGTGGCCGCCGTGGAGCGCACCCCCGTGCAGGCCGCGCCGGCCCAGGCGCGCGTGAAGCACTTTGAAGAATACGTCCGCACCTATACGCCCGAAGAGGCCATTCGCGAGGCGAAGCGCTGCCTGGAATGCGGCTGCTGCGACCTGTACGACTGCCGTCTGCTGCCCCTGCTGCAGCGCTATGACGCGCAGGCCGCCGGCATCCAGGGCCGCGCGCGCAAGAACCCGCCCGACCGGAGCCATCCGGCCATCTGGCGCGACGCCAACAAATGCGTGCTGTGCGGGCTGTGCGTGCGCGCCTGCCAGACGCTGGTAGGCAAAACGGCGCTCGGCTTCGAGGGACGCGGTTTTGAAACCGGCGCGCAGCCGGCGTTCCACTGGCCGCTGATGGAGAGCGACTGCATCTCCTGCGGCTACTGCGCGGCCATCTGCCCCACCGGCGCTTTGCAGGAGCGCAGGCCGTTTGAAAAGACGCCGCCCCTGCCGCTGGAGAAGGAAGAGGTGACGTGCACATACTGCCCGCGCGGCTGCCGCTACGAGCTGCACCGCTATGGCAGCCGCGTGCTCAAGGCCGTCCCGCTGCGGCAGGCGGAGAACTGTTCGCTCGGCCGGTTCGGGCCGGTGGTGGCAGACGAGCGCGCGCACCGCTTTGCCGATGGCGAGCGCGAGGCGCTGCGCAAGGTGCTCACCGGCGACCTGCGCTATTTCCAGGGCGATGCGCAGGCCGTGCTGCAAGCGCTGTCGCTGTAGGGCAAAGCGCGGCAGGCCGCGCTTTAGGCCGTCGACAAAGCCTTGTCGACGGCCTTTCGCTGCAAGGCTGTTTCTCAGCCTTGCAGCGAAGGGAACATCCTGTTCCTGTGCGCGAAGCGCACGGCCGGAACATGATAGCGGAAGCGGCCTGCGGCCGCTCCTCGCGGCGTACACGCCGCCGCTGCGGATAGCAAAGGAAGGGGCTGGCCGCCCCTTCCTGCATCCCCGCAGAAGTGTGATACGCTGAACCTTGCTGCGCAAGGCTTCCGAACCCGCCGCGCATGTCGCCGTCTGTCGGCGCCCGACGCCCCGGGCGCGCCAGCGGCCCTCACTCCGCCTCCAGCCCCATGCGGTGCAGGTACGCCGCCTGCGCGCCCATATAGGCGTCCACGACGGCGGCCACGAGCACGGCCTGTTCCTCGTTGCAGCCACGCTGCCGCACGATTTCCTCCACGATGAATTCAAACGCCTCGTCGTCGTCATAATATCCGTCGCCCGCATAGCCGTCCGCGTCCAGCACGCCCGTATCGTGCATGAACTGCAAATCCAGCGCCTGCGCCTGCCGCAGGATGCCGTCGATGGACGGGCCCAGCTCGGAAAACTGTTTTCTGTCAATGCTGCGCGCAATGGCCCGAAGCGCGTCCTCCTGATTGTATCCCTGCATCCCCATGCCTCCCCGCCGCCGGCCCGAAGGGCGGCATCTGTCTTCATGATTATAAATGAAATTGTTGACGGCCGCAAGCCGCTGGGCTATACTATCATCATGTTATGCAGAGCAGAGAGGGAGGACTTTCCATGGAAGACGCCAAATCGTTGCGAAGCAATTTTATCTGGGACTTTATCGACGAGGACATCCGCGCCGGCAAGAACGGCGGACGGGTGCATACCCGCTTCCCGCCTGAACCCAACGGCTACCTGCACATCGGCCACACCAAGGCCATGTACGTCGATTTCGTCACCGCGCAACGCTATGGCGGGCTGTGCAACCTCCGCTTTGACGATACCAACCCCGCCAAGGAGGAAACGGAGTTCGTCGAAGGCATCATGGACGACATCCGCTGGCTGGGCTTTTCCTGGGACGGCGGGCTGTTCTTCGCATCGGAATACTACGAAAAGTGCTATGAGTACGCCGTGGACCTGATTCGCCGCGGCCTTGCGTACGTGGACGAGCTGACGCAGGAGCAGATGCGCGAATACCGCGGCACCCTGACGGAGCCGGGCAAGAATTCGCCCTGGCGCGACCGCCCCGCGGAGGAAAGCCTGCGCCTGTTCGAGGAAATGCGCGCGGGCAGGCACCCGGAAGGCCGCTATGTGCTCCGGGCGAAAATCGACATGGCTTCGCCCAACATCAACATGCGCGACCCGGTGCTCTACCGCATCCTGTACAAGGAGCACCACCGCACCGGCAAGACCTGGTGCATTTACCCGATGTATGATTTTGCCCATCCCATCGGCGACGCGCTGGAGGGCATCACGCATTCCCTCTGCTCGCTGGAGTACGAGGACCACCGGCCGCTGTACGACTGGGTCGTCCGCGTCTGCGGGTTTGAAAACCCGCCCCGCCAGATTGAGTTTGCGCGCCTGAACCTCACGCGCACGGTCATGAGCAAGCGCTATCTGCGCCGGCTGGTCGAAGAGGGCTACGTCGCCGGCTGGGACGACCCGCGCATGCCCACGCTGGCCGGCATGCGCCGCCGGGGCTACACGCCCGAGGCCGTGCGGGATTTCATCGAGCGCGCGGGCATCAGCAAGGCGGACTCCGTGGTGGATTTGGCGCTTCTGGAGCACTGCGTGCGCGAGCACCTGGGCGATATCGCGCCGCGCGCGATGGCGGTGCTCAGGCCGCTGAAGGTGACGCTGACCAACTGGCCCGAAGGCCGGACGGAAGACATCGTGCTGGAAAACCATCCCGCGCATCCGGAGATGGGCGTGCATACCGCGCCCTTTGGCCGCACGCTCTATATCGAGCAGGACGATTTCATGCTCAACCCGCCGAAAAAGTTCTTCCGCCTTTTCCCCGGCGGCGAGGTACGCCTCAAGGGCGCCTATATTATCCGCTGCGACGAATGCGTCCAGGACGAAGACGGCCGTGTCGTCGAGCTGCGCTGCAGCGTGGACATGCAAAGCCGTTCCGGCTCGGAGGGGGCCGGCCGCAAGGTCAAGGGAACGCTGCACTGGGTCAGCGCCGAGTCCGCCGTTCCCTTTACGGCGCGCCTGTACGAGCCGCTTCTGCGGGAAGACGGAGAGCTCGGGGAGGAGGAAGTGGTCGACCGCAAGGACTTTATCGCCCGCCTGAACCCCGCCTCGCTGAACGTGCTGGAGGGCTGCATGGCCGAGCCGTGGCTGGCGGAAGCCCGCATCGGCGACAGGTTCCAGTTCCTGCGCATGGGCTATTTCTGCAAAGACCCGGACGACACGGTCTTCAACCGCATCGTAGAGCTCAAGGACAGCTTCAAAAAAGCCATCGGCAAATAAGGAGGAAACCGCCATGGATTGCGTTCGCACGCGCTTTGCCCCCAGCCCGACCGGCTATCTGCACCTGGGCGGCCTGCGCACGGCGCTGTATGGATATCTGTTCGCACGCCAGCACGGAGGCAGGTTTATCCTGCGCATTGAGGACACGGACCAGGAGCGCGAGGTGGAAGGCGCGACGGAGGTTATCTACGACACGCTGCGCGACGTGGGCCTGCTTTGGGACGAGGGCCCGGACGTCGGCGGAGACTGCGGCCCCTATGTGCAGTCCGAGCGCAAAGCCCTGTACCGCCCCTACGCCGAGCAGCTGGTCCGCTCCGGCCATGCGTACTACTGCTTCTGCACGCGCGAAGAAATCGACGCGCGCCGCCAGGCCGCCGCTGCGCGGGGCGAGACGTTCAAGTACGACAAGCACTGCCTGGGCCTGTCTCCGCAGGAGGTGTCGCGCAGGCTGGCCGCGGGCGAGCCGCACGTCATCCGCATGAATTGCCCCACCGAGGGCGAAACGTCCTTTGACGACATGGTCTTCGGCCATATCGCCGCGCAGAACGATACGCTCGACGATATCGTGCTCATCAAAGCGGACGGGCTGCCGACCTATAACTTCGCCAACGTGGTGGACGACCATCTCATGGGCATCACGCATGTCATGCGCGGCATGGAATACCTCAGCTCCACGCCCAAATACAACCTGCTCTACCAGGCCCTGGGCTGGGAAATTCCGCGCTATATCCATCTGCCCACCGTCATGCGCGACGCCACGCACAAGCTTTCCAAGCGCGACGGCGACGCCTATTACAGCGATTTTATTCAAAAAGGGTATCTGCGCCAGGCGTTGATTAACTATCTGGCGCTGGTGGGTTGGAATCCGGGCGACGAGCGGGAGTTTTTCTCGCTGGAGGAGCTGGTGGAGGCGTTTAGCATCCACGGCATCTCCAAATCCCCGGCCATCTTCGACGAGCGCAAGCTCCGCTGGTTCAACGCCTCCTATATCCGCCGCATGTCCGCGGAGGAATACCATCAGGCCGTGCTGCCCTGGTTTGCGCAGGCCGGCGTGGACGGGCTGGACACCCGGCGGCTCGCGCAGCTGATGCAGGAGCGGACGGAAATCTTCAGCGAGGTGCCGGACATGGTGCGCTTCCTCGCGGAGATGCCGCCGCTGGATACGTCGCTGTATGTGCACAAAAAGATGAAAACGACGCCGGACATCGCCGCGCAGGCGCTGGCGCTGTGCCGGCCCGTGCTGGAAGGCACGTCCCCGTGGACGGAGGCGGAGCTGCACGACCGGCTCATGGCCGCCATCGCCGACAGCGGCATGAAAAACGGCCAGGTGCTCTGGCCGCTGCGCATTGCGCTTTCCGGCCGCGCCTCCACGCCCGGCGGCGCGATTGAAATTGCGTACCTGCTCGGCCGGGAGGAAACGCTTCGCCGCCTGGAAGCGGCGCAAAGGGGGTTGACCGCATGACACGCACAGGCATCCGGCTTCTGTCCGCGCTGCTTTTGCTGATAATGCTCCCGGGCGCGGGCGCCGCGTCGGCGGAGGCGATGCCCGCCCGGGACGCCTGGGCCATCGAAAAGGCGAAGGCGCTGGCCGCCCGCATGCAGGTGCTGGCAGGCGACGGGCAGTATATACAGCTTTACATGGCGCAGCCCGCCGAGGGGCAGGATGCGCTGCTCGACGCGCTGCGCGCGCAGGATTGGAACGCGCCGGCGGGCATCACGATTGGCGTGCTGCCCGGCGAGGAAGCGCTCAACGCCCTGCTGCAGGCCATGCTGGCGGAAAATGCGCCGTCCTCCGAAGTGGCGCGGGAGGAAATCTACCGCCGCATGCCCCAGGCTCTGGTCAGCGGCACGGTGGGCATGCTGGGCGCGCAATGGCTGGCCGTCGCCAGCGTCCTGACCGTGTCCGAAAGCTACCCGGCGCCGGAGGATTTCGCGCCCTGCATCGTGCTCCTGCACGCAGACAGCGGCGCCGCGATGATGGCGGCGTTCTGCTGGAGCGGCGAAGGCATTGTGAACGCCCAGATGATGTTTGCGGATGCGTCCGCCGTGGCCGGGATGGAAGAAATTTTCGCGATGACGGCCGGCGAAGGCGTGGACAAAGCGCCGCTGTTCGAAACGCGCGGCTATTGAGGCCGGGCGGCAGGCGAAAGAACGCCGCCCCTCCCCCGCCGGGACGCAGCGCGCACCACCGCAGGAATTTTCCGATTGCTCTTGACATCCGCGCCAACGTTCGCTATAATGACTTCTGTTGACAGTGCGTTTTGCGCGGGCGGAAAGAAACAGCCGGCGCCGAAACAGGCCTGTTTGCCCCGGTGCTTTGGCTCAGTTGGTAGAGCACATCGTTCACATCGATGGGGTCACTGGTTCGAGTCCAGTAAGCACCACCAGAGGTCTCCGATACGCGTCCGTATGGGAGGCCTTTTCTTTTGTCTGGTTTGGCCCGGTTCGGCGTCGTCAGGTAACCGCTCAATAATCCCGTGCCCTGACAGATTCCTCTAATTGTGTGATACTTATCCATAGTACTTGAAAAACTGGAATCCAGAAAATCAAGCAGACTTGAAAAACTATGGAGAGAAGCACATGACAATCTCGGAAGCAAAGCGAATCACGAGGATGAACGAGTGGAGACAGCTGATTCATGCGCGACAGCAGAGCGGTCAAAGCGTACGAACATGGTGCCTGCAGAACGGAATCCGTGAGAACAGCTACTATTACTGGCTGAGAATCATCCGGGAAGACAGGTGCTCAAAGAGAAAGGCAAGCCGGCCACCTCGGAATCGCGCATGTGGGTGTATTCATCCGCCAAGCGGGCGGATATCCAGCTGCGCTGTTTCGAATACCGGGAGAGCCGAAGCGGGAAATGGGCAAAGACCTTCCTTGAGGGCTTCAGCGGCGTCCTGATCACAGACGGATACAGCGGCTACAACAAGGTCCAGGAGGCAGAGCGCGCAGGTTGCTGGGCGCACATGCGCAGGAAGTGGCTGGAAGCGATGCCCGAAGGCGCTGATGCAAAGACCTGCAAGGTAGCACAGGGCTATGAGTTCTGCAACCGGCTGTTTGAACTGGAACGCCAGTTTGAAGGGCTGACCGCAGAAGAGCGGCTCATTCAGCGCAAGGAGAAGTCAGGCCCGATTCTCGAAGCGTACTGGACATGGCTGAATACGATTGCTCGTCCTACAGGCAAGCTGAAGGACGCTGTTACCTATGCGCAAAACCAGAAGGCACACCTGAGTGCGTTTCTTGAACATGGCGAGATTGAAATCAGCAACAACCAGGTTGAAAACGCTATCCGCCCTTTTGTCGTTGGCCGAAAGGGATGGCTCTTTGCCGATACGCCCCAGGGCGCGGAAGCGAGTGCAATCATCTACTCGCTGATGGAAACGGCAAAAGCCAACAGCCTACGGCTGGACGACTATCTGCTTCATCTGCTCAGTATAATGCCTGAGCGCGCGGAGCAGAACAAGGACTTCGAGATTGATGATCTACTCCCTTGGTCTGAAGAAATGAAGTCGTGGTTCTCGGCGGTGTGAGTGCCAGGAACCACGTCTTTTCTGTACCGCGGGATTATTGAGCGGTTACGTTAAATCCATTAACTTGCATTAGATATTTTTGTGGAACTATTTGGGGGATAATTGCATTTACTGCTGGAGTTTGTA
>DVFI01000072.1 GCA_018713305.1 Candidatus Avichristensenella intestinipullorum | reverse complement strand
GCCTTTTTCGCCAGGACACGTTTCCCCTGCGCCTGGGGCGCGGCCGGGGAAACGTGCAGGGAAACCTTGCTGCGCAAGGCTTCCGAACCCGCCGCACATGTCGCCGGGTTCGGATTGTATTTGGAGGGCTTTGGCCCTCCAAGCCTCCCTAGGGGGTTCTTCGGCGATCCGCCGCTGCGCGCTATGCGCGCTGCGCGTATGCGCAGCGGAAGCCTGCGTCCTGCGCCTGTTGGCGAAAATCGCGATTGAAATGCATGACCGTTACCCGGTCGCGCAGCGCGGGGCGAATGCGCTCGCACAGCAGCGCGAAGGGCATGTGCGCCGGGTGCTCCGTCCTCGACGTGCCGTCGTAGAGGCAATCCTGATACATGCGCGCAATCTCTCCCGCCTCAAACCCCGCCAGAATGTCCGCCGGGATGTCCGTCGCATCGCCGCTGTAGTAGAGGGTCTCTTCGCCGTCGTCGAGCAGATAGCCAAAGCTGGGCAGATGCAGGTGCCGCACGGGCACGGGGCGCACGCGCAGGCCGCCATCCTCCCAGCGCTCCACGCGGTCCACCACGCCGTCCCGGATGCCCATCAGCGAGAGCAGCGTGTCCGCCTGCGGATGCGGGTGCACCACGGTCACGCGCGAAAACCGGCTGGCCGCGTACAGGCATGTCGTGCCCAGCGAGCCGCAGTGGTCGGCATGCAGATGCGTCAGCAGGATAATCAGCCGTCCGCCCCGAACCTCCAGCAGGCCGAGCCGTTTGAGCGTGGCAAAGCAGCTTTCGCCACAATCCAGCAGATACAAATCATCCCCGCGGCGAAAGAAAGCGCCGTTGCTTCCTTCCGCCGGATAAAACGCTCCCCCTGTTCCCAGAAAATGCAGCTCCAACGCCTTCACCCGGCCTTTCGTATATTTCTTGCGCCGCCCTAGATATCCACGCCGGGATACAGGATGGTCGGCGCGACGCTTTCAAAGCGCATTGCCTCAAACAGGCCCATCGCCGCCCGGTTCCGCCGCCATACCTCCGCGCTGAGGCTGCGGATGCCGTTTTCCAGCAGGATGCGCCCGGCCTCCGCCAGGAGCGCACGCGCCACGCCCCTGCGCCGGAACGTCGGATGGGTGTAGAGCATTTCCACCTGCCCCTCCGCGCCGTAGCCCGTCAGCACCAGCTCTCCCAGCAGCCTTTCCTCCTGCCATACGCCGCAGACGGCGAACAGCGGCTCCTGGCGCAGCCGCGCCAACCATTCGGGGCCGTGCGCCACGGCGGAATAGGCGTTGAGCCGGGTCAGCAGGGCGTCGTAATCGGCCGCCTCCTCCAGCATCACCGGCGCAAGCGCGCAGCCCACCGGCGGATTGGGCAGATGGTCGCCCGCCGTCAGAATGTGCCGCATGCGGATGACCGCGTCGTCGTTCTGAAAGCCGAAATCCAGAAAGTCGCGCAGGCTCTTGGCGTCAAAGGGCGGGCAGGGCGCGTAGATGCGCGCGGGCATGCGCGCGTTGCGGCGGCGCAGCACCAGCGAGCGGGCGACGGCGGCGCCCATGAGCATGTCAAACGCCCGCTGGTTGTGCGCGTTGATGCTGATATAGTAGTTCAGCGGCCGCTCCGGGAGCAGCGCGTGGTTGATATACTCCACCACAGCGGCGCTTCCGCAGGTGACGCCGCCCTCGTCCAGCACGCGAAAGGCGTTTTCCAGCGGCACGCCGGCCGGAGCGACGGGCGGATGCGAAATTTCGGGCAAACCGGCACACTTCCTCCCGGATAAACTTCGGTTTACTATTGTAATGGATTTGCGTCCCGTTGTCCAGCCCCGGCGGCGGGGCGAAGGCCGTTATGCGTCAGGGTCGGGGGTATAGACGCGGATGTAGTCAATCAGCAGGCGCTGGGGAAAGGCATCCTCGTCGATGCCTTCATGGCCGCCCCAGGAGCCGCCGACGGCCAGGTTGACGACAAGATGAAAGGACACCTGGAAGGGCCACCGCTCCGGGTTGTCCAGATGCTTGCGCTTGGGATGATATTCCGTGAGAAGCTCGCCGTCCACATAGCTGTCGATGCCCTGCTCGTCCCACATGAGCACAAATTCGTGAAACGCGCCGGGCTCGCCTTCCAACAGGGCGCTGTTGGTAATCGCATTGCCGTTGACTGAATTGTATTTTTCGGTATGCAGGGTGCTATGAACCCGTTCGGGGTCATAGCCGACATGCTCCATCACATCGATTTCCCCCGACGCCAACCAGCCGCCGTAGCGGGTGTCGCTGGGCAGCAGCCACAGCGCCGACCAGGTTCCGCGCGCCTGCGGCAGGGCGATGCGGGCCTCCAGCCGGCCGTAGCAGAAGCTGAAGTGCTCCTCGGTGTTCAGCCGCGCCGAGGTGTAGTCCATGTCCTCGCGCGACTCCCGGCGGGCTTCGATGACCAGACAGCCGTCCTCCACCCAGGCGTTTTCGGCGGTATAGTATTCCTGCTCGTCGTTGTGCCGGGCCGGCCCTTCTTCCAGCGTCCAGAGCGACGGGTCCGGCGGGCCGTCCTGGGAAAACTCGTCGGCAAAGGCCAGGACATAATCGTCGGGGACGCCCGGGTCGTCATCGGCAAACGCCAGGGGCGCCGGCAAAGCCAGCAGAATCGTGACAAACAATTTCATCCAGCGCATAGAGCGTCCTTTCTGCGCGCGCAAGCCTCCCCGGACAAAACCGTGGAGGCAGGCGTGTGGGGGATACCCCTACCATACCACAGCGCGGCGGCCGTGGCTATCGGTTGGCGCGGCGTTATCGTCTTTTTTCCCGCTCGCCCATGACAATCAGGACCGCCGGGAAAAAGCACAGGGCAGCGCCCGGAAAGGCGGCGATATGGCCCATGGCGCCGACGACGCAGAGCGCAACGCCCGCGATACACAGCAGAACAAACAGAATTTTCATCGTCTTTCCTTTTCGGCGCTGCGGCTATGCGCCATGGACGCATTGCCCGGCCAGATAGGTTTTTGCGACCGTCGTCTCCAGCAGCGCTTCGGGCGCTTCGTCGCAGAGCCGTCTGCTCAGCACGACAAAGTCCGCCGCCATGCCCGACTGAATGCGGCCCTTGCGCGCCTCCTCGCCTTCCGCATAGGCGCCCGCGGCGGTGTATGCGTACACCGCTTCGTCCAGCGTGAAGCCTTCCTCCGGCAAATAGGCCTCGCTCTGCGGCGTGCTCCGTCGGGACATGGCGCAATACAGGCCCGCCATGGGGTCAAACGGTTCGACCGGACAATCCGTGCCGAAGGCCACGTGCGCGCCTCCGCCCAGCATTTGCTTCCACCGGTAGGAGCTGTCGGCCAGGCTTCCCACGCGCGCGCGAACGATGGGGGCGTCCGCCTTGAGGAAGATGGGCTGCGCAAGGATGACCAGGCCCATCTGGCCGCAGCGCACGACCTGCTCGGGCAGCATAATCTGCGCATGCACGATGGCCTGCCGCAGTCCGCGGCCCTCCAGGGCAAAGGCGTCCAGCACCGTTTCCGCGGCCGCGTCTCCGATGGCGTGCACGGCGCAGGGGAGGCCGTTGCGCGCGGCCTCGGCCACCATGGCCCGCATGGTCGCGGCGTCCGTGCATTCGATGCCGCGCTGGTCGGGCGCGTCGGCATAGGGCCTGGACAGCCATGCGGTGCGCGCGCCCAGCGAGCCGTCGCCCATCAGCTTGATGGCGTTGACATGGAACCGTTCCCCGCGCAGGCGGTGATAGCCGTTTGCGAAGAAGGCGCGCAGGCTGTCCAGCCCGCCCAGGCGCGCCTGCGCGGCGTACCGCAGGCGCAGATGGCCGCCGGCCAGCGCCCGAAAGAAATCGCCGGCGCTCTCCGGGGCCAGGCCGCCCAAATCGTCCGAATGCACCGAGGTAATGCCTTGCGCAAACAGCTCGGGCTCCGCCTCGCGCAGGGCCGCCAGCGCCGTATCCAAATCGGGCGCGGGGATGTGCGCGTTGACAAGGCCGAGCTGTTCCTCCCGCAGCACGCCGTCCTGCGGCGCGTCCGGCCCCAGCAGACGCAGGGCCGCGCTGTTGACCACGCCGATATGGCCGCATGCGCGCACAGCCACCAGCGGACGGTGGGGGCAGGCGGCGTCCAGCTCCGCAAGCGTGGGCAGCCGGCGCTCCGGCCAGTGCTCGTGGTTGAAGCCCGAGGCGCGCAGCCAACCCATGCCCGGCGCCTCGCGCAGCGCCCGGAGGGCGTCGTCCAGGCAGCGCGCGTCCGACAAGCACAGGCGGCGCTTGCTCAGCGCGTAGCCCAGCAGGTGCAGATGCGAGTCGACAAAGCCCGGAACGACCGTACAGCCTTCAGCGTCAATCCGCTCGTACTTGGCTGCGGCCAGATAGGCCAGCGCGCCCTCCTGCGTGCCCACAAAGGCGAAGCGGTCGCCTTCTATGACC
The DNA here is from genome assembly GCA_018713305.1 of Candidatus Avichristensenella intestinipullorum. Lineage (GTDB taxonomy): Bacteria > Bacillota > Clostridia > Christensenellales > Aristaeellaceae > Avichristensenella > Avichristensenella intestinipullorum. Next base: position 6,167 of record DVFI01000072.1, on the reverse strand, counting down.
GCGGCCTGCGCCCGGGGCTGCGCGGGGTTCATGGTGTGGATATCCGCATGTGCCAACAGCAGCTTTTGCATGGTTACAACTCCTTTCGGCGGTATATTTCGCGGGAGAGGGCGCAGGATCCTGCATACAGCGCGCATCCTGCAAGGGGCAATATCCAGAGCGACGCGCCCGATACGAAGCCGTCAAAGGAGAAGCCGGCATTCCCGGCCGTGACGGCCGCCACCACGATAAGCAGGAGCACCGGCAGAAGGGCATAGCGCGCCTTGTCCACGCCCAGCTTGTATACCAGCGGCAGCAACAGCGCATGGAAGAGAACCATGGCCCAGAACAGCTGCCAGTACAGGCGCAAATGCTGCGACCACGGCGCGCCCTGCATCCATGACGGCACGCTCAGCGCAACGCCGGCCAGCAGGCTGGCGGCCAGGAGCAGCGCCGTGAACGCATAAGTCTCCAGTACGCGCACGCCGCGCGAGACGGGCAGGCACTGCGCAAACGCATCCCATCGGCATGGACGGTTCGCTGACAGCACCGACAGCGGCAGCGCCGCGCAGAGCCCCATGCAGAGCGCGGCCATCATCCCGCCGCCGCCGGCCCAATCAAGGGCCGCATAGACGGCCAGCACCAGCACCAGCATGGGGCTGTACTGCCGCAGCACAAACCAGTCTTTCAGCAAAAGTCCCTTCATTGCGCAGCCCTCCTTTGGATGCCTTTGATGGTAAAGAGCATCACGTCGTCCAGCGTCGCCGGGTCTATGACGGCGTCCGGATGGCGGCGCAGATAGGACGCGCGGTCGCGCACAAGCGCTTCGCACCCAAACGCGCCCTCCCGCGCCCCCGCGACCTCCTCCCGGGACAGCGCGGCAAACGCCTCCCGGCTGCATTTGAGCACGCCGTAGCGGGAGAGAATCTCGTCCTTGCTCTGCTGCAGCACGACCTGTCCCCGGTGCAGAAAGGTGATTTCATCGGCGACGCGGGCCAGGTCCGTGGTGATATGGGTGGAAAACAGGATGGCATGGCGCTCGTCCTGCATGTAGTCCTGGAAAATGTCCAGCACCTCGGCGCGGACCACCGGGTCCAGGCCGCTCGTCGCCTCGTCCAGCACCAGCAGCTCCGCCCCGTGCGACAGGGCGACGGCCAGCGACAGCTTGGTCTTCATGCCGCGCGACAGCGCCCTGAGCTTCTGCCGCGCCGGCAGCGAAAAGCGGGTCAGCCACCGGCCGAACGCTTCGCCGTCCCAGCCCGGATAGAGGGCCCGGCAGCAGCGCGCCACCTGCGCCGCGGTGAAATGCTCGGGGAAGAAGCCTTCGTCCAGCACGACCCCGACGCGGGCCTTGGCGGCCGACAGCGCGGCCTCCCCCTGCGCGTCCAGCAGCGAAAACTCCCCGGCGTCCGGCCGCGCCATGCCCAGCAGCAGGCGGATGAGCGTGGTTTTGCCAGCGCCGTTTTCGCCAATGAGGCCCATGATGGTCCCGCGCGGCACGCGCAGGGTCACATGGTCCAGCGTAAAGCGTTCGTAGCGCTTGACGGCGTCCCGTATTTCCAGTGCGTATTGCATGTTATTCCTCCTCGTAGAGCAACCCCAGCATTTCTTCAAGCTCCGAAAGCGAAATCGCGCCCTGCCGCGCCACCTCCACCGCCCGGCGCAAGTGCTCTTCGGCCATGCGAAGGCGCGTTTCCCGAAGCAGAGCGGGGCTCTGCGCGGAAACGAAGCAGCCCTTGCCCGCCACGTTTTCCAAGAAACCGTCGCGTTCCAGCTCTTCGTAGGCGCGCTTGGTCGTAATAACGCTGATGCGCAGCTCCTTGGCCAGCAGCCGCATGGACGGCAGCGCCTCGCCGGCCTTCAGCTCGCCGCTGAGGATGAGATGCTGAATCTGTTCGGCAATCTGCTGATAAATGGGCTTGTCGCTGGCGTTGCGAATCAGGATGTTCATAAACCGCCTCCAAATAAAACCGTATATATACGATATATACAGTATACACTGCTATAGGCAGCCTGTCAAGGGGGAAAGCGCTGTTTTGCAACGGAAAAGCAAAACCGCTTTCCGCGGAAACGCGCGAAAAGCGGCTTGATGCAGGACGCCGGGCCTCAGTGTTTCTTTTTCATGCTTCCCAGCCTGTAGAGAATCATGAGGATGAGGCAGATGAAGCACATGACAACCAGACCGCCCAGCATGCCCCACAGCATGACCGGCAGCGTAGAGACGAACGCTTGAAAATCAAAATGCAGGCTCATGTTCCGCCCTCCTTACAGCATGTTTTCAATCAGCTTGATGACCAGGCCGCCCGCGATGACCGAAGCGATTTGCCCTGCCACGTTCGCGCCCGCCGCGTGCATGAGCAGGAAATTCTGCGGGTCTTCCTTCAGGCCCATCTTATGGATGACACGCGAGGACATGGGGAATGCCGAAATGCCCGCCGCGCCAATCATGGGGTTGATTTTTTTCTTGGAGAAGAGGTTGAGGACCTTCGCAAACAGGACGCCGCCCGCCGTGTCGGCCACAAAGGCAATCAGGCCCAGGCCGATGATGACCAGCGTTTCCACCTTGAGGAACTGGTCGGCCACCATGCCGCTGGAGACGACGATGCCCAGCAGGATGGTCACCAGGTTGGCCAGCACGTTCTGCGCGGTCTCGGACAGCGAATTGAGCACGCCGCATTCCCGGATGAGGTTGCCGAACATCAGGAAACCCACCAGCGCCACCGAGCGCGGCGCGACCAGGCCGGCCACCATGGTCACCACGATGGGGAAGAGGATGCGCACCAGCTTGGGGATATCGCGCTGGTTATAGTCCATGCGGATGCGGCGCTCGGCCGGCGTGGTCAGCGCCCGGATGACGGGCGGCTGCACGATGGGCACCAGGGCCATGTACGAATACGCGGCCACGATGATGGCCGAGATATACTGGCTGTTGAAGTAGTTGGCGACGAAGATGGACGTCGGGCCGTCCGCCGCGCCGATGATGGAAATGGCGGCCGCATCCCGGAGCGGAAAGCCCAGGAGCGACGCAAGGCAGAGCGTGAAATAGATGCCGAACTGCGCCGCGGCGCCGAAGAAGAGCAGCTTCGGATTGGTCAGCAGCGGCCCGAAATCAATCATGGCGCCGATGCCGATGAACAGGAGCAGAGGCAGCAGCTCGTTGGAAATGGTGGCCTCGTACAGGATGGACAGAATGCCGTGTTCCGTGCCCTGCGTAATCGCGCCGGAAAGCGGCAGGTTGACCAGAATGGCGCCAAAGCCCATGGGGAGAAGCAGCGAGGGTTCCATTTCCTTGGCGATGGCCAGATAAATCAGCACGCCGCCAATACACCACATGACCACCTGCTGCCAGGTGATTTGCAGAAAATAGCCGAACAGGAGCTCCATGCACCCGCCTCCTTTGGTAATGTGACCAAAATAACCACGGATAGCATTGTATCATAGAGGCCGCATGCGATGCAAGATGAGAAAAGTACCGAATTCTTCGCCAGGCGTCCGGTGCGCTTTCCCACGGCCCCGAAGACAGGGTCAATCCGCTGCGGTTTCCTGCGAAAACAACGCCTCCTGGGCATTGAGCGCGACGGCGCCGCGCGGCACGCGGGCATACTCTCCGTCCGGCCCCATCTCCCACGCCTTGGCCTCGTCCTTCCATTGCATGTCCAGCACATGCTCCACCTGCGCGCGCGCCCCGGCGTCCTCCACCGGGAACATCAGCTCCAGACGGCGGTTCAGATTGCGCGGCATCCAGTCCGCGCTGGACAAATAGAGGCGGGGGTCGCCGCCGTTTTCAAAGCGGAACACCCGGCTGTGCTCCAGAAAACGGCCGACGATGGAGCGCACGCGAATCTGCTGGCTCAGGCCCGGAACGCCGGGGCGCAGGCAGCAAATGCCGCGGACAATCAGCAGCACCGGAACGCCGGCGCAGGAGGCGTCGTAGAGCACGTCGATAATCTCGGGGTCCACCAGGGAGTTCATTTTTGCCGAGATGCCGCAGGGAAGCCCGGCGCGCGCGTTTTCCGTTTCCGTCCGAATCAGCGACAGGAGCGACGACCGCAGCATTTTGGGCGCGTATACCATTTTTTCCATGCGGGGATTGCGGCTGAAGCCGGTAATGAGGTTGAAAAAAGCGGCGGCGTCTTCTCCGAGCACCGGGTCGCACGTCAGCAGGCCCATGTCCGTATACTGGCGCGCCGTGACGTCGTTGTAGTTGCCCGTGCCCAGATGCATGTAGCGCCGCACCCCGTCGCCTTCGCGCCGGGCGACCAGCGTAATCTTGGAATGCGTCTTCACGCTCGGCACGCCATAGATGACGCGGCAGCCGGCCTTTTCCAGCAGCTTGCCCCAGCGGATGTTGTTTTCCTCGTCAAAGCGCGCCTTGACCTCCAGCAGCACGGTCACGCGCTTGCCCGCTTCCGCCGCGCTGCACAGCGCGCGGATGACCGGGGATTTGCCGCTTACCCGATAGAGCGTCTGCTTGATGGACAGCACGCGCGGGTCGGCCGCGGCCTCTTCGACAAAGCGAAGCACCGCGCCGAAGCTGTCGTAGGGATGGTGCAGGAAGATATCGCCCTCCTGCATGGCGTCCATGACCGGGCAGCCCTGCAGCCGCGCGGGCATGCGGGACGTAAAGGGCGCGTAGCGCAGGGAATCCAGGCCCTCGGTCCCGTACAGCTCCTTGAGCAGGAACGTCAGGTTCAGGGGGCCGTCCAGCAGGACGACGGCTTCCTCCGGCACGCAAAACGCGCGCATCAGGCGTCGGATGCACGGGCGCGGCGCGCGCGCGTCCACTTCCAGCCGGACGACGTCGCCGGTTTTGCGCCTGCGCAGCGATTTTTCCATTTCCTGCAGCAAATCGCCCGTGGCGGCGTCGGACACCGTAAAATCCGCGTCCCGGGTGATGCGGCAGGCCCAGCAGCCGAGCACGCGCCGGCTTGGAACCAGGCGCGCGGCAAAATGCGCGACAATCTGCTCCAGCAGCACGAAACCGCCCGCCTTTGGCGGCTTCCAGGTGCGGGGCAGCGCCGGGGAAGGCAGGACGAGCACAAGCTGCGGCTTTTTGCTTTTTTCTCCGGCCAGCAGCAGCGCCAGCAGCAGCTGACGCCCGGGCACGGGCGGCCAGCCCGCCTGCCCATCCTCCGCCAGCAGGGTCAACTGCGGCTGGATGTCCTTGCGAAAGCGCCGTTCCAGCCAGGCAAGCTGCCGTGTGTCCAGCGATTCGACGAGCAGCGGCCGGAGGCCGGCGTGCGAGATGTCCGGCAGAACGCAGGTCTCCCAGACGGAGAGCTGCTCCTGCATAAACCGGTGGGCGTCCTGCGCGACGAGGACCAGCTGTTCCTGCGGCGTCAGGCCGGAGGGGTCCGTATCTTTGACGCCCGCGAGCGTCTGCGCGCGCAGATAGGCAAAGCGCACCATGAAAAATTCATCCAGATTGGAAGCCGTAATGGAAAGGTATTTCAGCCGTTCCAGCGCGGGGTTTTCAAAATTGGCGGCTTCGGCGAGCACACGCCGGTTAAACCGAAGCCAGCTCAGCTCGCGGTTGAAAAAGCGATTCAGCGAGTCCCTGGACGGGAGGCCCTGACACATGTTCTCACTCCGTTGCATCCTTGTCACGCTTATGGTATACTATTTTCACGAATTTTTCAAGGCATAAGGAGGAAACATGGCCAATCGCAAAGCTTTGGTGCGTGTGCTGGCGGTATTTCTGGCGTTTCTGCTGGTGCTGGGCACGTTAAGCGCAATCGCCGGGGTCTTCTATTAAATAGAAAACAGATAGAAAACCGTTACGCCGGCCATGCCGGCATATGAAACGGGGCGCAGCAGGACGCCATGCCCTGTGCGCACGCCGGCAAAATCTCATATGCGCCGTACATTTGTCAAAACAACGCGCAGGAATTGGGCGCCGGACAGGGGGCGGCCCTTGGGCTGTGTGCGCCGTCGGGAAGCTCGGCGCGGGCGGAAGACCCTGCCGCGCCGGAATGGCCGGACATGCAAAAAAGCCGCTCCATGTCCGGTTCCTGCGCACGAAGTGCACGGCTGAAACATGATAGCGGAAGCGGCTTGCAGCCGCCCCTGGCGGCGTACATGCCGCCGCTGCGGATGGCAAGGGGCTGCGGCCCCTTCCTGCATCCCCGCAGAGACGCGCCCTCTTTGTCGATAAGCAAAACGCCCAAACACGGACAGCGTGTTTGGGC
>DVFI01000071.1 GCA_018713305.1 Candidatus Avichristensenella intestinipullorum | reverse complement strand
GACATGACTGTGGATTAACCGAAATATACTGTCCGCTTAATTGACTATACTGATAACCATTGTAATAGTTTACTACTAAGTTCCTTAATGCATCTATCTTTTCTTGCCCACCTTGAAAAACTCGATTATCAAAGTCTTCCCATATTTCAATCTTTTCTTTATAATCATTATAAGAAAAAATCCCCATTTCCTCCAGAGCTATTTGCAAAAAATGCTTTTTCCCCATATATTACCCCTCATATTCTCGCATTAAATAAAGTGGCTATCTTTATACACCCGGAGATTTTGACGGTTACGTCATCTCGACGTCTGTATGCTGAGACGGCGAACTTCATATGCGCCGGGAAATTTGACAGTTATTCTCAAATCATTTGAAAATGTTTCAACGCCTCCATAATCGCCGCTTCCTTTTCCGGCGGACACTGCGGCACTTTAGCATCTTCCTTCTTTGACAGGTTATAGTTCTGTCCCACATCCAACCCGCACTTCCGCTTGACCTGGGAGATATACAGGCTGGACACCTTCAAACCATACTTCTCCAGCACATATGCCTTAATCTCATCATAGGTAGCCTTGCTCTCCGCCGCTGTCAAATCCAGCTCGTCCAGATTCAACTCCACCTCGATATGCTGCTTGGAATTAAGTTTGGACAAAAGTACTACCGTCTCCACATGCCCCGTCCAGGGGAACATATCCACGGGCTGCGCGCTTTGCAGCTTCCAGCCGCAGGCGGAGAGCAGGCCGACGTCCCGGGCCAGGGTGGCGGGGTTGCAGCTGACATAGACCAGGCGACGCGCGCCGCACTGCGCTATGGCGTCCAGGGCCGCGCGCTCGCAGCCCTTGCGCGGCGGGTCGAGCACGACGACGTCAGGCGCGCCGCGCTCCCGGGCCAGGAGCGGAAGCGCCTGTTCCGCGGCCCCGGCCAGAAAATCCACGTTCCTTATCCCTGCGCGCCGGGCGTTCTCGCGTGCGTCCGCGACCGCGTCCGCCACGATTTCCACGCCCGTGACCCAGGACGCATGGACGGCGAGCGGCAGGGTGATGGAGCCGCAGCCGCAGTACACGTCCCATACCCGTTCGCTTCCCTGCAGATTCGCCATCGCCAGGACAAGGTCATACAGCCGCTGCGCCTGCGTGCGGTTGACCTGGAAGAACGAGCGCGGCGATACGCGCATAGCAAAGCCGCCGATTTCGTCCTCCAGCGCGTCCGCGCCCCACAGCACGCGGCTCCTTTCGCCCAGGATGACGTTGGTGCGGCGCGTATTTTCGTTGAGCAGGACGGAGCGCAAGCCGGGGGCCGCCTGGCGCGCCAGCGAGACGAGAGCCGGCGCGTCCGGGACGTCCCGGCCGTTGACGACCACCACCAGCATGGCGCTGCCGTCCGCCGCTTCGCGCGTCATCACATGGCGCACCAGGCCGGCATGGCGCGCCTCTTCGTAGGGGGGCACCCGGCATTGCGCCATCCATTGACGGACCGCGCCGACCAGCGCATCGCTCTGCGCGCTTTGCAGCAGACAGCCCTGCGGCGCGTCGACGATATCATGGCTGCGCGCGGCGAAACAGCCGATGCGCGGGCCGTCCGAGCGTCCGTCGGCCCGGCAGCCGACCGGGAACGCGCCCTTGTTGCGATAGCGCCAGGGGGAGGCCATGCCCATGGTTTCCCCCACGCAGGGCCCGGCGATGCCGCCGATGCGTTCCAGGCAGTCGCGCACCTGCGCGCGCTTGTGGGCGAGCGTGGCGGCATAGGAAAGATGCTGCGCCGTGCAGCCGCCGCACCGCGGATAATAGGGGCAGGGCGGCTCTGCGCGGTCGGGCGCGCGCGTAAGCAGGGCTTCCAGCCGCGCCACCGCATAGCTGCGCGTTGTCTTGATGATTTTTGCCCGGACCTGTTCGCCCGGCAGCGCGCCGCGCACGAAGACGACCTGGCCCTCGTGGCGGCAAATGCCTTCAAAGTCCGCGCCCAGCGCGGCGCATTCCAGCGTCAGGGTCTGGTTTTTTGCCAGCATGGCGCGTCCATCTCCTCGGTTGGTTCTTTAGGCATGATAGGGATTTTTACCGGGCCTGTCAAGAGGCGGCGGCGGCCGGGCTGCGCAGAAAAAGCGCATGATTTACTTGACTAAACCGATAAAGTGCCGTATAATGGCGCAAACGGTTTTCGAGCAAGGCCGGAATGGAGGCAAGAGCGTATGCGGACATACGATACCCTGCGGCGCGACGAGCGGGTGACGCTGGCGCTGCGCGCGCTTTATGAGCGCGGCGGATACCGCCGGTTTCGGATGGACCGGTTTGAGGAATATGACTTTTATGCGGTCAACCGGGAGTTTCTGGCGGACAGCCGCATTCTTTCGTTTACCGACCTGGACGGAAGGCTTCTGGCGCTGCGGCCGGACGTGACGCTGAGCATTGTCAAACAGACGGAGGCGGAGCCGGACGGCGCGCAGCGCCTGTATTATACGGAATCGGTATTTCGCCCGGCGCGCGGCGCGGCGTCGTACCGGGAAACGTTTCAGGTCGGCGTGGAGTACATCGGCCGCGTCACGCCGTATGCGAGCGTGGAGATGGTGACGCTGGCCGCGCGAAGCCTCGCCTGCGTCGGCGGGGACTATGCGCTGGACGTGTCGCATACGCGCTTTCTGGAAGGCGCGCTGCGCTGCCTGCCGGAGGACGAAGGGCTGCGGCGCGCGGCGCGCGGATGCCTGGCCCGGAAAAACGCGCACGAGCTGGCCGCGGTGGTCGGCGGCGTGCTGGGAGAGGAAGAAACCGGGCGGCTGTGCCGTCTGGCGCGGCTGTCGGGCGATTTCGTGCCCACGCTGGAACAGGCGCGGGCGCTGTCGGTCAACGAAGAGATGCACGCGGCGGTGGAGGAGCTGGACGCGCTGTACCGCGCCCTGCGCGCGTGCGGACAGGCGGACGGGCTTTCGCTGGACGTTTCCGTGGACAACAACGAAACGTATTATGACGGGCTGATCCTGCGCGGCTACATTCGCGGCGTGTCGGGCGCGGTGCTTTCCGGCGGCCGGTATGACCCACTGCTGCGCCGCATGGGCAAGCCCGGGCTTTCGGGGCTGGGGTTTGCGATATACTTTGACGAGTTGGCGCGGTATCTGAGCGAACCGGCGCGGGAGGAAGTGGATGTGCTGCTGCTCTATGACGAAGACGCCGACCCGGCGGCCGTGGCGCGCGAGGCGCAGGCATGCGCCGACGGCGGGGAGCGCGTATGGGCGGCGCCGTCGGAGCCGGCCGGTCTGGCATACGGGCGCGTGGTACGGGTACGGGGAGAGGGGGCGCGGACACATGCTTAACGTAGCGCTGCCCAAGGGGCGGCTGGGAGAGAAGGTATACCGCCTGTTTGACGCCGCGGGCCTTTCCTGCCCGGACTTTTTCGACGATCATCGCAAGCTGGTGCTGGAAGGCGCCGGCGCGCGGTATTTTCTGATTAAGCCCTCGGACGTGGGCATTTATGTGGAGCGGGGCGCGGCGGACATCGGCGTGGTAGGCCGGGACGTGCTGCTGGAGACGGAGCCGGACGTGTACGAGCTGCTGGATTTGAAGCTGGGCCGATGCCGCCTGGCGGTAGCGGGGCCTGCGTGCCCGGACGTGCGGCCCGACGCGCCGCTGCGCGTGGCGACCAAGTACCCCAACGTCGCCCGCCGCTACTACCGGGGGAGAAACCGTGAAATCGAGCTGATTCGTCTCAACGGCTCCATCGAGCTGGCGCCCCTGGTCGGCCTGTCGGACGTTATCGTGGACATTGTGGAGACGGGCACGACGCTGCGGGAAAACAACCTGCATGTGCTGGAAGAGGTGGCGGACAGCAGCGCCCGCCTCATCGTCAACAAGAGCGCCTATAAATTCAAACGGGATACGATTGACGAGCTGCTGAGGAAATTGACGGAGGGATGGGAAGCATGATGCGCATAGTGCGGGCAAAGGACATCGACGCAAGCAGGCTGGTCGGGTGCGACCTGGTCAAAAATCAGGACATCGAGGCGCAGGTGGCCGCCATTTTGGAGGACGTGCGGGCCCGGGGCGATGCGGCGCTGCTGGACTATACCGAAAGGTTTGACGGCGTGCGCCCGGAAACGCTGGAAGTGGCGCAGTCCGACATGGACGCGGCGTGCCGGTCCGTGGGCGAGGATTTCCTTCGGACGCTGGAGATGGCGGCCGCCAATATCCGCGCCTTTCACAGCCGCCAGGTGCGCGGCGACTTTATGGTCAACGAGCAGCCGGGCGTTGTGCTGGGGCAGAAGGTCTTGCCGCTGCGGCGCGTGGGGCTGTATGTGCCCGGCGGCACGGCGGCCTATCCCAGCACCGTGCTGATGGACGCCATTCCGGCCAAAATTGCGGGGGTGCGGGAAGTGGTCATGGCGACGCCGCCCGGCCGCGACGGCCGCGTGCCGGAAGCGGTGCTGGCGGCGGCCCGGGTGGCCGGCGTGACGCGCGTGCTGCGCATGGGCGGCGCGCAGGCGGTGGCCGCGCTGGCGTTTGGCACGCAGAGCATCCCGCGCGTGGACAAAATCGTCGGTCCCGGCAATATTTACGTCGCCACGGCCAAACGGCAGGTATACGGGCTGGTGGATATCGATATGGTGGCCGGGCCCAGCGAGATTCTCGTCATCGCCGACCAAACGGCCAACCCCGTCCATGTGGCGGCGGATTTGCTGTCCCAGGCCGAGCACGACCGGTTGGCCAGCGCCATTCTGGTCACGCCGAGCCCTGCGCTGGCGGAAGCCGTGCAGGCCGAGGTCGAACGCCAGCTGGCGCGTCTGCCGCGGGCGGAGATTTGCCGCGCGTCCATAGACCGGGCCGGCGTCATTGTGCTGGTGGACTCGCTGGAAGAGGCCGTGGAGGTGAGCAACGCCGTCGCGCCGGAGCATCTGGAGGTCTGCGTGGACCAGCCCTTCGCCTATCTTTCGCGCATTCGCAACGCGGGCAGCATCTTCCTGGGCAAATACGCGCCCGAGGCGCTGGGCGACTACTTTGCCGGGCCCAACCATACCCTGCCCACGAGCGGCACGGCCCGCTTTTCTTCGCCCCTTTCCGTGGATGATTTTGTCAAGAAGTCCTCTTTCCTCTATTATACCCGCGACGCGCTGGCGGCCGTCGGGGCGCGCGTGGTGGACTTTGCCCGCCGCGAGGGCCTGGATGCCCACGCTCGCAGCGTCAGCATCCGCTTACAGGAGGACGACGCATGAGCCGTTTTCTTTCCCCGCTCCTGGACAGGCTGACCCCCTACGTGCCCGGCGAGCAGCCGCGCGACCGGCGCTATGTCAAACTGAACACCAACGAAAGCCCCTTCCCGCCGGCGCCCGGCGTGCTGGAAGCCGTGGACCGTGCCGCCCTGGAAGGGCTCAACCGGTATCCCGACCCCGCCGCCGCCGCGCTGGAGGCGGCCCTTGCGGCGCGCTTCGGGCTCAGGCCCGCGCAGGCGCTGGCCACCAACGGTTCGGACGAGGCGCTGGCGTTTTGCATGCGCGCCTTCTGCGATGCGTCCAGACCGCCCTGCTTTGCGGACGTGACGTATGGCTTTTACGCCGTGCTCGCCTGTGCGCAGCGCCTGGAGCCGGTCGTCCGTCCCCTGGACGAGCGCTTCCGCGTCCGGGTGGAGGACTATCTGGACGCGCCCGGCCCGGTCTTTCTGGCCAACCCCAACGCGCCTTCGGGCCTGTTCCTGCCGCTGAGCGACGTGGAGCGCATTGTGCGGGCAAACCCGGACCTGCCCGTGATTGTGGACGAAGCCTATGTGGACTTTGGCGGGCAAAGCGCGGCCGGCCTCATCGATCGGTACGCGAACCTGCTGGTGGTGCAGACGTTTTCCAAGTCGCGCAATCTGGCCGGCGTGCGGATTGGCTTCGCGCTGGGGCAGGAGGAAATTCTGTCCGACCTGCGCGCCTGCAAAAACGCCTTTAACCCTTACAGCCTGGACAGCCTCGCCCTGCGCATCGGCGAGGCGGCCGTCCGGGACGAGGCGTATCTGCGCCGCTGCACGGAGGAAATCGTCCGGACGCGCGAGGCGTTCCTTCAGGCGCTGCGCAGCCGCGGCTTTACCGGGAACGATTCGGCCGCGAACTTTGTTTTCGTCCGCCATCCCCGCCTGTCCGGAAGGGCGTACTATGAGGCGCTGCGGGAAAAAGGCGTGCTGGTTCGTTATTTTGAAGGGCCGCGCACGCGCGATTTTGTCCGCATCACCGTCGGCACGCCGGAGGACATGCGCGCGCTGCTGGCGGCGACGGATGCAATAGAGGAGGAGAACGGATGAGACAGGCGACCCTCGAGAGAAAAACCGCGGAGACGTGCATTTCCCTTTCGCTCTGCCTGGAGGGGGGCGCGGTGGATGTCCAAACGGGCTGCGGCTTTTTCGACCACATGCTCACGCTGCTGGCGCGCCATGCCGGCTTCGGCCTGACGCTGGCATGCCGGGGCGATTTGCAGGTAGACGCCCATCATACCGTGGAGGACTGCGGCATTGCGCTGGGGCGCGCGCTGAAGCGCTGCCTGGGGGACTGCCGGGGCATTGCGCGCTATGGCAGTTTTCTCCTGCCCATGGACGAAGCGCTGGTGCTGGTGGCCCTGGATATCAGCGGTCGGTGCCATCTGGCCTGCGACCTCCCGCTGCCCGCCCCGCGCGTGGGGGATTTTGACACGGAGCTGGGGCGCGAATTCTTCCTGGCGCTGTGCCGCGAGGCCGCGCTGACGCTGCACATCCGGGAGCTGGCGGGGGAAAACACCCACCATATTCTGGAAGCCGCTTTCAAAGGGGTGGGCCGCGCGCTGGCGCAGGCCGTCGCGCCGGACGTCCGGCGTCCGGACGATATTCCGTCCACCAAAGGGGTGATTGGATGATCGCCATTGTCGATTACGGGGTGGGCAATCTGTTTTCCCTGGCAGCGTCGCTGGACAGCCTCGGCTTTCCGAGCGTGGTCACGGGCGAGGAGCGCGCGCTGCGGGAAGCGGACCGCATCATCCTGCCCGGCGTGGGCGCGTTTGGAGACGCGATGCGCAGGCTGCGGGAAACCGGGCTGGTGCCGGCGCTCGACAGGCTGGTCGGCGAAGGCCGTCCGCTGCTGGGCATCTGCCTGGGGATGCAGCTGCTGTTTGAAAAAAGCTATGAGTACGGCTGCTGGGAGGGCCTGGGCTATCTGCCCGGAAGCGTCCAGCCGCTGGCGGACGTGCTGCCCAAAGGGCTGAAGGTGCCCCATATCGGCTGGAACGCGCTGCATATCCTGGACGAAAAAGAGCCTCTTTTGCGCTACACGCCGCAGGGCGCGTATGTCTATTACGTCCATTCGTATTACGCGGCGGACTGCGCGGCGTGCGTGAAGGCCCAAAGCGAATACGGCGTGCCGGTGCCGGGCGTGGTGCGGCGTGGGAACGTGTGCGGCACGCAGTTTCATCCGGAAAAGAGCGGCCAAGTGGGGCTGAATATCCTGCGCGCCTTCGCGTCCGATTCACAGGAGGGGGCAATATGAAGATATTTCCGGCCATTGATTTGCGCGGCGGGCGCGTGGTCAGGCTGACGCGGGGCGACTTTGACCGCATGAATGTATACGGGGAGGACCCCGCCGCCGCAGCCCGCGCGTTTCGCGCGGCGGGCGCGGACTGCCTGCATGTGGTGGATTTGGACGGCGCCAGGGCCGGAACGCCGCAAAACGGCGATGCGCTGCGGGCCATAGCGGCGGTGGAAGGGCTCTTTGTGCAGGTGGGCGGCGGACTGCGCAGCCCGCAGGCCGTTGAGGAAACGCTGGCGCTGGGAGCGCGCCGGGTGATTCTGGGCACGGCGGCGCTCTCCGACGCGCCCTTTCTGGACGCCATGCTGAAACAGTATGGGGAGCGTATCGCCGTGGGCGTGGATGCGCGCGACGGCCGGGTCGCGGTGGACGGCTGGACGCGCACCACGGGCGAGGACGCTTTTTCGTTCTGCCGGAGCCTGCAGGAGCGCGGCGTCTCCACCGTGGTGTATACCGATATCAGCCGCGACGGCATGCTCGCCGGCGCCAACCTGGAAGCCTACCGCCGCCTGTGCGCGCTGGACGGGCTGCGGATCATCGCCTCGGGAGGAATCCACAGCGCCGGGGAAATTGCGCGCCTGCGCGATATGGGCGTTGACGGCGCCATCGTCGGCAAGGCGCTGTACGAAGGGAAACTGACGGTGCAGGTGGCGCTGGAGGCCGCCAAAGGGGGACGCGCATGATTACCAAACGCATCATCCCCTGCCTAGACGTGCGCGACGGGCGGGTGGTCAAGGGCCGGCGGTTTGAGGGCATCCGCGATGTGGACAGCCCCGTGGCGCTGGCGCGCTATTACAACGAGCAGGGCGCGGACGAGCTGGTCTTTTATGACATTACCGCCAGCGCGGAAAACCGCGCGCTGTTTACCGACGCGCTGACCGCGGTGGCGCGCGAGGTGTTCATTCCCCTGACCGTGGGCGGAAGCATCCGCACGCTGGACGATTTTGACCGCGTGCTCAAGTGCGGCGCGGACAAGGTCAGCGTCAACAGCGGGGCCATTGCAAACCCGGCCCTCATCGGCGAAGCCGCCCGGCGCTATGGCAGCCAGTGCGTGGTGCTGTCCATGGACGTAAAGCGCGTCAACGGCGCGTTTCGCCTCTTTGCCCGGGGAGGGCGCGTGGATACGGGCATCGACGCGTTGGACTGGGCCGCGCGCGGCGTGGAGAGCGGCGCGGGCGAGCTGGTGGTCAACAGCATCGATACGGACGGCGTGCGGGAAGGGTTTGACCTGGAAATGCTCGACGCCGTGTGCCGGCGGGTGTCCGTGCCGGTCATTGCCAGCGGCGGAGCGGGCAGCATGGAGCATTTCGTCCGGCTGTTTCAGGCCCTCCCCAGCGTGGACGCGGGCCTGGCCGCATCGATTTTTCACTACAAGGAAGTCGCGATTCCCGACCTGAAGCGCCTGCTGCGCAGCCGGGGCATAGAGACGCGGCTGGAAGGAGACATACCATGAAATCTGACGGCGAATGGATGGATACCCTCAAATTCGGACCCGACGGCCTGATTCCCGCCGTGGTGCAGGACTTCTCCACCGGCCGGGTGCTCACCGTCGCGTACATGAACCGGGAAAGCCTGGACATCAGTCTGCGCGAAGGCCGCACGTGCTTTTACTCCCGCTCGCGCCGGACGCTCTGGCGCAAGGGCGAGACCAGCGGAAACACGCAGCGCATTGCGCGGATTACGGCGGACTGCGACGGCGACGCGCTGCTGGTGGAGGTGCTCCCCGCGGGACCGGCCTGCCATACCGGCGCGGAGAGCTGCTTTTTCCGGCCGCTCTGGTCGGACGATACGGCGCAGCGCTTTTCCATGGACGATTTATACGCGCTGCTCAAGGGCCGCCGGGATACGCCCCGGGAAGGGTCGTACACGTCGTACCTGTTTGCCAAGGGCAAGGAAAAAATCCTGAAAAAGGTCGGGGAAGAATGCACGGAAACCATCATCGGCGCGATGAAAGACAGCCGGGAGGAAACCGTCTACGAAATTGCCGACCTGGCGTATCATGTGCTGGTGCTGATGGTCGAAATGGGCCTGACGCCGGACGATATCCGGCGCGAGCTGGCCTCGCGCCATGTGGTCGACCATAAGGTCAAGCAGGAAACCATGCGCTAGGGCGCCCGGCGGAGGACGGCCTTGTCAGAACACCCACTGCACCAGCAGCATGTACAGTATCGTTCCGCCCGCGATGGACAGCAGCATTTGCCGCTTCCACAGGTGCAGCGCCGCGACCGCCGCGATGGCGATGGCCTCCGGCAGGCCGTGGCTTCCTGACAGCAGGCTTACTTCCTTGAGACAGTAGACCACCAGCAGGCCGAAAATGGCGGGAGGCAGCGCGCGCCCCAGATACAGGACGTATGGGGGCGTCCGCCGCCCGGAGGAGAACACCAGAAAAGGCAGAAAACGCATCGCCATGGTGCCCAGCACGCACAGCGCGACGGTGAGAATCTGCTGGGAAAGCGTCAAGGCGTTTCGCCTCCCTTCTCCAGAGGACGGCGCAGCAGCGTGAGAAAGCAGACGATGCACGCCATGGTGGGCAGCATGAAGCCGTCCGCGCCGAACAGAAGCAGACACCCCGCGCTGAGCAGCACGCCGGCCAGCGACGCAGCATGCGTCCTTTCCTTGCGCCACTGCTCCATGAAAATGACTACGAACATGGCCGTCATGACAAAGGAAAGCCCCTCGGTGTTAAAGGAAATCAGCTCGCCCAGCAGCCCGCCCAGCGTCGCGCCGGACACCCAGTACAGATGGTTCAGCAGCGTCACAAAAAACATAAACCATCCGCGGTCGATATCCGCCGGGATGTCGGCCGAATAGTTGATGGAAAAGGTTTCGTCGCACATCCCGAAGATGAGATAGGGCTTTTTCCAGCCCATGCCCCGGAACTTCTCCAGCATCGACAGCCCGTAAAACAGATGGCGCGCCTGAATCATCAGCGTCAGCAGCAGCGTCTGCAGCGGGGCAAAGCTGCCCAGCAGCATGCTCACCGCCACAAATTCCAGCGACCCGCCGAAGATGGTCAGGCTCATCAGCAGGGGATACCATGCCGAAAAGCCGGACACGTTCATATAAATTCCATAGGAGATTCCCAGAAACCAGAACCCGGCAAAGATGGGCAGCGTATGCGGAAACGCGGCCCTGAATGCGCGCCCGACCTTGCCCGGCGCTGTCGTCTGCTTTTGCACTGGCACATCACCCCGGTTACTGTACTCCATCCGCCGGGCGAATGTCAATACATCAATACCGGCTTTTTATGCGCCGCAGCCGCCCTGTTTCGCCGTTTCGGCATTGCGCGCCGCGGCGGGTTGGCGTATGATAGAAGCGGAATATGGCGTGGCGAAAGGATGAAAACAAGTATGGAGTTACAGGCCGTTTGGTTTGACTTGGACGGAACGCTGTTGCCGATGGACCAGGACGCTTTTGTCCGGGCGTATTTCTCGCTGCTGGCGCGGTGGGCCGCGCCGCGGGGCTATGAGCCTGGAAAGCTGGCGGATACGGTCTGGCAGGGAACGGCCGCCATGATTCACAACGACGGACGGCGGGCCAACGAGGCCGTGTTCTGGCAGGCGTTTGTCGATGCCTATGGGGAGACCGCCCTGGCGGACAGGCCATTTTTTGATGCGTTTTATCGCGAAGCGTTTCAGCGGGCCCGGACTGCGTGCGGATTTGCGCCGCAGGCTTCGCAGGCCGTGCGCCTGGTTCGGGACAAGGGATTTCGCGCGGTGCTGGCGACAAACCCGGTGTTTCCGGCGGCGGCGACGGAAAGCCGCATCCGCTGGGCCGGCCTTTCGCCGGAGGACTTTGAGGCGTATACGACCTACGAAAACGCCTCCTTTTGCAAGCCCAACCTTCGCTACTTTGAGGAACTGGCCGCCAGGCTGGGGCTGGCGCCTGAGGCATGCCTGATGGTCGGCAACGACGTGGAGGAGGACATGGTGGCGCGCGAGCTGGGCATGCGCGTCTTTTTGCTGACCGACTGCCTGCGCAACCCGTCCGGGCGCGATATCAGCTCCTTCCCCCACGGCGATTTCGACGCGCTCATGGCGCATCTGCGCGGGCTGTAGCGCGCACGGGGGGACCGCGCGCGGAAAAAAAGCGGACGTCCCCCTCTTGCCTTTTGCATGAAGATGGTGTATAATATCCGCTGTTACGGGGTTATAGCTCAGTTGGTTAGAGTGCCACGTTGACATCGTGGAGGTCGATGGTTCGAGCCCATTTAACCCCACCATCGCAATGCCGCCCGGCTATTGGGGCGCTTTCCTTATGGAAGGCGCCCCAAAGTGCTTTTTGTATCGAAATGGAACGCACCTTTCGCTATGCTGTTTTATACGGCAGACGGTCCCGGCAAGGGCCGCCGGGACCGCCTGGCGAAAAGTTATGACAGGCAGGCTTTCAAAACATGGACGCAAGTGTCCGTGCCAAGAACCGCGCTGTCCAGAATCATATCGTAGTTTCGGCTGTCGTCCCATTTTTTCGTGGTGTTCGCGTAATAGTAGGCTTCATCTTCGGTCATGGAAATTCCCCCTCTCTGATAATAGTGCGGGGCGGCAGCACTCCTTGCTGTCGCCCCTTGATTGCCTACCAGCAAAGGCGGGCGGGGCTGTCAACGGCGGCGCGGTACGCGCCGTTCATCTTGACCGTTGACTGGCTCGGCTGGCTTTGCTATGACAATATAGTTATTTCCAGTGCTTTAATTGCGAAAGGTACAAATCAAACTGATTACGTCTGGTTTCTTCATCTGCGTTATCGGGATTTGGCATATTCGCAACCAGATAATCCAATAAAGATTCCTTGGATTGATATGCAAATTTCCCATTAGCATAGCACCATTTACAATAGTCCTCGTTATAGCTTCCGTCTGGTTCTCGGCTAATCAGACCATCTTCATTCAATGGCATTCCGCAACACTGACAAACAAGTTGCCGTGGAGAACCCAGAAGCGTATTGATTGACACATCAAAAACTCGTGATAACAGTTTTAAGGTATCTGTATTTGGCTGCGTTTCGCCTGTTTCCCAGCGACTAACCGCCTGTCGGGTAACTTGCACACGTTCAGCCAGTTGTTCTTGCGTAAGGTTGTTTTTCTCGCGTAAATTTTTAAGAATACCTTGTATTTCCATGCCCGTCCCTCCTAAAGGTTGTTTTTACTCATTATAACTTCAAAATGGGGTTTTAACAAGCAACTCGCTGTTGCTGCGGAATAGTGGGCTGCTGTCTATCAATTCTTATGTGTTACTTTATGGCACATGAGCATTCGCACCGGGGTTGTCGTTGCCGTAACCTTCCAGCAGGTTGATGACACCCCAGATGCCGAGACCAGCGCCCAGAGCGATAACGAGGGTCTGAAGAACGGTGATAGCCTGATTGAAAAATGCCATAAATTA
>DVFI01000070.1 GCA_018713305.1 Candidatus Avichristensenella intestinipullorum | reverse complement strand
GACTGGAACACCTCCTCTCCCCTGGAAATCAACCGGGAAGATCAGGTCATTCGCGATGTGAGCTTCTGGCAGGGCGAAAACGACCTGAGCGCCACGGTCTATGTGATGTGGGACGAGGAAAACCTCTACCTGGCCGCAGACGTGAAGGAAGATACGCCTTACGGCGCCATTGAAATGCTGCCGCTGGACGGCGAGGATAACTTCAAGGTATACATTTCCACCGATCCGACCGCGGACCCCGCCCGCACCAGCTACGGCACCACCGACTTCCTCCTGTACCTGATTGTGGATAACTACTACTGGGATACGGCCTTTGACCGCACCATGGTGGAAAAGGACCTGCTGGAGCGCTTTACCACCAAGGGCATGGACGGCGGCGAGGATGTGCTGACCGGCTATGAAAAGGCCACCGTGCTGACCACAGCCGGCTTTATCTACGAGGCCGTCATTCCGTGGAGCAACTTCTCCAATTCGCGCATTCCCGTATACACCCCCGCTGCGGGCGACACCATCAACTTTAACTTCGCCGTGACCGATATCTCCTATCCCTGCCCGGGCACGGAGTATATTCCGCAGATGGCCTGGGCCGGCACCCTGGAAATCAACCAGAATCCCAGCCTGTGGGGCCGCCTGACGTTTGCCGAGTAAGCTGCGAAGGCAGAAAATCCGGATAAGCGAGATATCCTCCTGCAGGAGAACCCATTGCCGTTGTGGGACCGCTTCGCGCGCAGGGCCGGCATCCGGCGTCATCGGAAACGACGGCACCTCAAGGAGAGCCCGGCGGCGGGCTCTCCTGCTTTTATTTCAGCCGGGGAAGAGCAAAGGAAGAATACGCTATGAAAAAGCTTGTGGGAATGCTGTTTGCGCTGGCGCTGCTGTGCTGTGCGGCGGCCCATGCGGACGAACTGACGGTGGGCCCCGGGGGCTTTGCCTCGCTGTCGGAGGCGATTGCGCAGGCACAGCCGGGCGATACCGTGCGCCTTTGCGCAGGCGTCTATACGGAGGACACGCAAACCTATCCCGTCGTCATTGACAAACCGCTTACCCTGGTGGGCGAGGAGGGGGCCGTGCTGGAAAGCCCGCCCTTTACCCCGCTTCTGCATGTTGCCGCGCCGGACGTGACGGTGGAAAACATCGATTTTCGCCTGCTGCGCTACGGCATTGTAGGGCTGGCGGACTGGCTGACCGTAAAGGACTGCACCTTTACGCTCTACGACGATACCTACCGCGTGTCCTCCTGCGGCATCTGGCTGGCGGGCGCCCGAAACGCCATCCTTACGGGCAACCGCTTCACCGGCTGCAGCGTATGCCTGGCCGGCCCGCCCATCAGCGAGAGCAGCCAGGGAAAGCCCGTGCTCACCGGGCTGTTTGAAGTGGGGGAGGATACGGCGTTTTTCACCTCCCATACCATGGAGGACAACCTGGTGAACGAAAAGCCCCTGTACTACTTTGCCGGCGCCAACGGCCTGACCGTGCCCTCGGATGCGGGCGAAATCATCGTCGCGGACAGCCGCGACGTCGTCGTGGCGGACGCGGACGTGTCGGATTGCAGCATGGGCCTCATCGTCGCCTACTGCGACAACGTGACCGTCGAGCGCGTAACGGCGGACCGCTGCGGCGTCTTCGGCACCTATTTTGCGTATGTGAACGGAGCGGTGATGACGGATACCAGCGCCACCAACACCAACCATGCGCTGGACTTCCGGGCGTCGAAGGATTTGCTGCTGGAAAACTGCCGGGCCATCGACTGCGACCAGGGCATTTTCTTTTCCTATGTGGACGACAGCCGTATCCTGCGCTGCGAGGCCGCCGGCACCGGCCAGGGATTCTTCTTCGCCGCCGGCAATCACAATACGATGTCCGAATGCCTGGTGACAAACTGCGAAAACGGCGTGAACGTGCAGAAGGAAAACGACATGTTCCTCCTCAACTGCACCCTCACGGGCAATACGGTCTGCGCGCTGCGGCTGGACGTATCGCCCTCCATTGTGGTGGACAACGCGTTTGCGGACAACTGGGTGGACGTGATGGCGTATGGCGACGCCGAGGTAACCCTGGCCAACAACACGCTGGCGGGCAGCGGCTCCTGCGCGCTGTATCTGCGGGACATCCCCTATTGCCGCATCCTTTCCAACCGCTTTGAAAACAGCCTGGGCAGCAGCATCCAGTGCCACGGCGACATGGGCGGCACGGTGCTGGACGACAACGCGCTGGACAAACCCCTGGAAACGTTCTGACGCGGCAGGGCTGACCGGAGAGCAGCCCTGCAGCGAAAGACCGTCGACAAGGCTTTGTCGACGGTCTGACGCCGGCATTGCCGGCCTTTTTTGACAAGCTGCGGCGGGGGAGCGTGCGCCCCTGTTCCCCTGTGATGCACCATGGCATGCACAGGGCCTGCCAGCCCCTGCGCGCCTCCGGAAGGCCCTCAGGACCGCTGCGCCTGCGTGCGCCCGCAGCGCCGCTTATCCCGCGCTGTCCGGCCCGTCCCAGCCCGCCGCGCGGCGGACGGAGAGCTTTGCCGCATCCACGCCGTTTTCCCGATTCCGCCTGTTGACCGCTTCGCGGAACAGCGCGTAGAGCACCGAGCATATCGGCACGCTCACCAGCATGCCCAGCACGCCGTTGAGATTTCCGCCCAGCGTGACCGCAATGAGCACCCACATTCCGGGCAGCATGACCGATTTGCCCACCACATGCGGGTAAATCAGATTGCCTTCCAGCTGCTGCAGCAGCAGGAAAAACAGCACGAACCAGAGCGCCTGCAGAAAGCCCTGATTGACCAGGATGAGAAACGCGCCCACCGACACGCCGATAAACGCGCCAAAGAGCGGAATCAGGGCCGTAAAGCCGACCAACACCGAAATCATCGGCGCAAAGGGAAAGCCAAAGACCAGCATCCCGATAAAGCACAGCAGCCCCAGAATCACCGCTTCGGTAAACTGGCCGCAGATAAAGCCGTTGAAGGTCTGGTTGGCCAGCCGCGCAACCCGTACCACGGCGTCCGCCCGCTTTTCCGGCATGAACGCATAGGTCACGCGCCGCGCCTGCGCGCACAGGCGCTCCTTGTTGGCCAATACATACAGCGCCAGCACCATGCCGATGACCGCGTTGAAAACGCCGGACACCAGCGAGGTCGCCGCCGTGAAGGTGCCGGTCAGCAGTGAAGAGGCGCCGTTGCGGAGCAGGCTGGAAATCTCATCGCGTATCTTGTCCCAGTCGATATCCAGCTCCTGCAGGGCGTCCAGAGACCGGCCATACTTTTCCGCCGTCTGATTGAGCCACAGCACCGTATCGTCCACAAACGCCGGCAGCTGCTCGCCCAGCTGCGCCAGCGTGCGGCCTATCTCCGGAAGCACCATGAACACCACCGTCAGCACCAGCCCCGTCAGCAGCAGCACCGTCAGCAGAATGCACAGCGGGCGGCATATCTTTTGCCATCGCTTGCCCAGCCGGCGGTTCAGCGGCGCAAACACCCTGTCCTCCAGCGGGCGCAGCAGGGTGTTCATGATAAAGGCGAGGCTCAGGCCCACCAGCAGGAAGGAAAACAGGCTCAGCAGCGTCTGCAGGAACTGCAGCACGCTTCCCAGATGCAAGAGAGAGACCAGCAGCAAAACCGCAAAGGCAATGAGCCGCATCAGCGCGCGCATGTTTTTGCGATTGAACTCCATATCGTTCCGTCCTCCCTATGCGTTTCAGACAATCAGCGCCACATCGCCCAGGCGGTAGATGCGCGCGGCTTCCGGCAGGGTGCGCGCGCTGCCGTCGGGCAACGGTTCTCCGGCCAGCTCGCCGCGCTGTATCTGCTCCGCGCAGTCCTTCAGCTGGCGCACGGTGTCCATGTCGACCTCCAGACTCCCGTGGCAACAGAAGATTCGCCGCACCGTTCCGCCCTCGCCGTCGTCCTCCATGGCAAGAATGCGGCCCATACTGCGGATATAGGCTTCCAGCGACGCGCCGGTCAGGCAGAGCGTCACCGGCCGCCCGCCCGCCACGGTATCGCCCGCAAAGAGCAGGCCCGCCTCCGCATCCCACAGGCCGATGCTGCCCGGGGAATGGCCCGGTAGCCCTACCACCTGCAGAATTCTGCCGCCCAGGTCAAAGCCCGCGCCGTCGCCTACGGGATTGGGGCGAAAGCCTGCCTGCAGGAGGGCGGACAATTCCAGGGGATGCGCAAACTGCATGGGGAAATCGCGGTTGCCGCTGATGTGGTCATAGTGCGAGTGGGTGTTGACCACGCGCAGCGGCAGCGCGGTGCATTCGCATACCGCCGCGCGCAGGTTGACCCCGCCGGCGCCGGTGTCAATCAAAAGCGCGCTGGTGTCGCCCGCCACCAGAAATGCCCGCACCTTTTCCATTTCAATCGCCCATGCGCCGGGAGCAAGCGCTTTGACGTCATAGCTGTTGTTCATAAAATCCGCCACTCCTTTCCGCTTTGCCCTTGTAACAGTGCCTCCTTATGGTGTCGCCCTTGCGGGCTGATGATGTGATAAAGAAGGAAGGTCGCCCCTTCGTGCGGACGGCCTTCCCAAAGCAGCGCTTACTTTGCAAAGTCGATGGCCCGGGTTTCGCGGACAACGTTGACCTTGATTTGCCCGGGATATTCCATCTCGCGCTCGATGCGCTTGGCAATCTCGCGCGCCAGCACCAGCGTGCCCGCGTCGGTGATATCGTCGGGTTTGACCATGACGCGCACTTCGCGGCCGGATTGGATGGCGTAGCATTTCTCCACGCCCTGGAAGGAATTGGAAATTTCCTCCAGCTTTTCCAGGCGCTTGATGTAATTCTCCAGCGATTCGCGCCGGGCGCCGGGCCTCGCGGCCGAAATGGCGTCCGCCGCCTGCACCAGCACGGCTTCAACGGTCGCGGGTTCCACGTCGTTATGATGCGCCATTACGGCGTGTACGACGTCCGCGCTCTCGCGATACTTGCGCACCAGTTCCGCGCCCAGCGTGACATGGGTGCCTTCGGCCTCGTGGTCGACCGCCTTGCCGATATCGTGCAGAAGGCCCGCGCGCTTGGCAAGCTGCACGTCCGCGCCCAATTCCGCCGCCATGACGCCCGCCAGATGGCTGACCTCGATGGAGTGCTTCAGCACGTTCTGGCCGTAGCTGGTCCGGTAGCGCATGCGGCCCAGGAGCTTGACCAGCTCCGGGTGGATGCTGTGCTGTCCG
Organism: Candidatus Avichristensenella intestinipullorum; assembly: GCA_018713305.1. GTDB lineage: Bacteria > Bacillota > Clostridia > Christensenellales > Aristaeellaceae > Avichristensenella > Avichristensenella intestinipullorum. The sequence goes on along the minus strand of DVFI01000070.1, from coordinate 10,380 downwards.
GTCTCGAAGATGGCCTGTTCGCCCGCTTCGCGAATCTGCGCGTCCACTTCCTTGCGCGCCTTTTCCACCATCTCTTCAATGCGCGCCGGATGAATGCGGCCGTCGAGGATGAGCTTTTCCAGCGCCAGGCGCGCCACCTCGCGGCGAACCGGATCAAAGGCGGAAACGATAACGGCCTCGGGCGTATCGTCGATGATGAGGTCCACGCCCGTGGCGGTTTCCAGCGCGCGGATGTTGCGGCCCTCACGGCCGATAATGCGGCCCTTCATGTCGTCGTTGGGAAGGCTGACCACGGACACGGTCGTTTCGGCGACATGGTCTGCGGCGCACTTCTGAATGGCCATGGTAATGATGTTGCGCGCCTTCTTGTCGGCTTCTTCCTTGGCGGCGGCTTCGATGTCGCGCACCATCACGGCCGCGTCATGGTAGGCGTCTTTCTGAATGCGGGAGACGAGCATCTGCCGGGCCTCGTCCTGGGTCATGGCGCCAATGCGCTCCAGCTCGCCCTGCTGGCGTTCAAACATGGACTGGGCTTCCTGCTCCATCCGCGTAATTTCGCTCTGGCGGCGGTTCAGGCTTTCTTCGCGCGCGTCTAGGTTATCCAGCTTCTTGTCGAAGGATTCTTCGCGCTGCATCAGGCGGCGCTCGGAACGGGTCAGCTCGTTGCGGCGGTCGCGGATTTCGCGATCCAGTTCGTTTTTCAGCTTCAGTACTTCTTCCTTGGCCTCGAGAATCTTTTCCTTTTTGTTTTCTTCGGCGCGGCGCTGCGCTTCGTCCAACAGATTCTTGGCATATTCCTCGGTACGCCCGATTCTGCGCTCCGCGACGCTCTTTCGATATTGATATCCGCCCAGCACGCCTGCCACCGCTGCGACAAGTGCTGCCAGAACAATCCATAGTTCGGTCAATTGCCTCTACCCCTCCCTTGTCTCTGCATAGAATAAGCCGGGCGGAAAGCCCGGCGCAACGTGTATAAAAGGGTACAACCGTCCCGGGACGGCATGGTTTATCTGATGGAAAAGCAGCGTTTTCCCGTCTCGCACCCTTTTGGCACTGTTTGGCTGAAATGCAACCAAGCTTAACAGAACTATTTTACAGTCAGAACGCGGCCTTGTCAAGACAAAGCCGCGTATCTCCGACGCATCTCCGACGCTTCAAAAAACTTTTCCCGCCTACTCTTCCGCCTCGGTGGCGGCCGCGTCCGCATTGCCCACCAGCATGGCGCGCACGGCGGTCTCAATTTCGGCCGTGACCTCCGGATGCTCCTTCAGATAGATGCGCACGTTTTCACGTCCCTGGCCGATGCGCTCGTCCTTGTAGCTGAACCAGGCGCCGCTCTTGTGGATAATATCGCTGGCCACCGCGCGGTCCAGGATGGCGCCCTCGCGCGAGATGCCTTCGCCGTAGAGGATGTCGCACTCCGCCACGCGGAAGGGCGGGGCGACCTTGTTTTTGACCACCTTGATTTTCGTGCGGTTGCCCAGCACCTGCGTGCCGTTTTTGAGCTGTTCGCCGCGCCGCACGTCCAGGCGCACGGAGGCATAGAACTTCAGCGCGCGGCCGCCGGTGGTCGTCTCGGGATTGCCGTACATAACGCCGATTTTTTCGCGCAGCTGGTTGATGAAGATAACGATGCAGTTCGTTTTGTGCACCACGCCCGCCAGCTTGCGCAGCGCCTGCGACATCAGCCGCGCCTGCACGCCCACAAACGATTCGCCCATCTCGCCCTCGATTTCCGAGCGCGGGACCAGCGCGGCGACCGAGTCCACCACAATGACGTCCATCGCGCCGGAACGCACCAGCGCTTCGCAGATTTCCAGCGCCTGTTCTCCCGTATCCGGCTGGGAAACGTACAGGTTGTCAATGTCCACGCCCAGCTTCTGGGCATAGATGGGGTCCAGCGCATGTTCGGCGTCGATGAAGGCCGCCATGCCGTCCATCTTCTGCGCCTCCGCCACCACGTGCAGCGCCAGCGTGGTCTTGCCGGAGGATTCCGGCCCGTAAATTTCGATGATTCTGCCGCGCGGCAGGCCGCCGATGCCCAGGGCGATATCCAAATCCAGGCAGCCGGTGGGGATGACGTCCACCTCGATGCGCGGCCGGTCGCCCAGCTTCATGATGGCGCCCTTGCCGAAGGATTTTTCGATATTGCCCAGTGCCATTTCCAGCGCCTTTTGCTTTTCTTCTCTGCCGGTTTCCATATTGACCGTCTTTCCGCCCTTATCATTTTTTGCCATGCGCGTCTCCCTTTCTGTGTTCCCTGAAAATGCCTATATGTCCTGCCCGCGCGCCGCGCGCAAAATCCAATGCAGCCCGTGGAGGGCCGCCAGCGTGCGAATGCGCTCCCGATTGCCGGTCAGATGCAGCGCCTGCGCCCGCGCGCCCCGCGCCGTGCAAAGTCCGAGCCAGACCAGCCCCACCGGCTTGTCCGGCGTGCCGCCGTCCGGGCCGGCGATGCCCGTGACCGACAGGCAGATGTCCGCGCCGGAGCGCTCGAACAGCCCTTCCGCCATTTCCAGCGCCGTCTCCCGGCTGACCGCGCCAAAGCCCGCCAACGTTTCGTGGCGGACGCCCAAGACGCTTTCCTTGGCCCGGTTCGCATAGGTCACATGTCCCTGCAGGAATACCTGGGAAGCGCCGGGGACGTTGACCAGGCGCGAAGCAATCAGGCCGCCGGTGCAGCTTTCCGCGGTGGCGACCGTCTTGCCGGCGGCGCGCAGCGCCTCCACGGCGGCGCGCTCCATGGAATCGTCCGGGCGGTCGGTCACCGCATAGATAACGTCGCCCAGCCGCTGGCGGACCTGCGCTTCCAGCCTGTCCAGATGCGGCGCGGCTTCCTCCGGCGTGCGGCAGCGCATGGTCAGGCGCAGCTGGACTTCTCCGGTGGAGCAGTACGGCGCAAGCGTCGGATTTACGCTTTCGCGCATCAAATCGCCCGTCAGGCTTTCGACCTGGGATTCGCCCATCCCGAAGATGCGCAGGTACCGGGAGACGAGATGCGCGCCGCTGCGCGCGGCCAGATAGGGCGCGACGCTTTGTTCATACATGGGGATGAGCTCGCGCGGCGGGCCGGGCAGATTGATGACGGCCTTGCCGTCCTTTTCCGCAATACAGCCGGGCGCGGTGCCGTATCCGTTGGGCAGGATGCGCGCGCCGCGGGGAAAGACGGCCTGGCGCAGGTTGTTGTCCGTCATGGGCCGGCCGTTCTTGACAAACCAGCCGCGCACCATCGCCTCCGCCTCGGCATTGGGCTCCATGGGCAAATCCAGGGCCCTGGCGCAAAGCTCCTTGGTAATATCGTCCGCCGTAGGGCCCAGCCCGCCGGTGGTAATCACCACGTCGGCGCGCGAGAGCGCCTGGCGGACGGCCTCTTCCAGCCGCTGCGGGTTATCGCCCACGGTGGTCTGGTGATGCAGCGTGACGCCCGCTTCGCTCAGCCGCCGGGCCAGGTACTGCCCGTTGGTATTGAGCACTTGGCCCATCAGCAGCTCGGTGCCCACGGCGATAATTTCGGCAATCATGCTTCTTCCTCCAGCACCTGCCGGTTTTTCCAGAGAATTTCCCAGCCGGAGCAGACCGACAGCGCGCCGCAAATCCACGTCGCTATCCATGCCGGGGTCGTCAGCCACGGCCAGGGCGGCACCAGCGTCAGCATGATGACGGCAATCATCTGCACGGCGGTCTTCACCTTGCCGGACCTGCCCGCCGCCAGCACGATGCCGCGCCCGGCCGCGACCAGGCGGAAGCCCGAAACGATGATCTCCCGGGCAATCATCAGCAGCACGGGAATCATGTCCGCCTGCGTGCTCTCGCAGCAGAAATACACAAAGGGCAGCAGTACCAGCAGCTTATCGGCAATGGGGTCCATGAACTTGCCGAAGTCCGTGACAAGGCCGCGCTTGCGCGCAATTTTCCCGTCGATAAGGTCGGTGATGGCGGCAACGGAGAAAACCAGCGCCGCCATCCAGCGGCAGAACTCCCCGCCGGTGAGCAGCACCAGATAGACCGGCACCAGCGCGATGCGCACCAGCGTCAGTCGGTTGGGCAGATTCATCGATATGCGGCTCACAGCGCCACCCCCGTCACATCATAAACTTGCGCGCCGTCAATGCGCGCGGGCACGAACATGCCCGGCGCCAGAGGGCGCTTGGCGCGCAGCCATACGCTGCCGTCGCCTTCGGGCGCTTCCATGGCGGAGCGCCCGACGTACCAGTGGCCTTCTTTCCGTTCTACCAGCACGTCGCATGTGCTGCCGACGCGCCGGCGGTTGTTTTCCAGGGAAATGCGCGCCTGCAGGCGCATCAGCGCGTCCAGGCGTTCCTGGCGCACGTCCTCGGGCACCTGACCGGGCATTTCCGCCGCCGGCGTGTCCTCCTCGGCGGAAAAGGCAAAGGCGCCCAGCCTGTCAAACCGGGTTTCCTCCACAAAGTCCATCAGGCGGCGAAACGCGTCCTCCGTTTCGCCCGGAAAGCCGACAATCATTGTCGTGCGCAGGGTCAGCCCGCGCTCGCGCACGCGGCGGATGAGCGCGCGGATTTCCTCCGGCGTGCCCTGCCGGTGCATGGCCCGCAAAAGCTGCGCGTCGATATGCTGCAGGGGCAAATCCAAATAGCCGCAGGCCTTTTCCTCCTCCGCCAGCGTGTCCAGCAGCCGCTCGTCCACGCGGCTGGGGTAGCAGTACAGCGCGCGCACCCAGCGCACGCCGTCCAGCCGGCAGGTCTCCCGGATGATATCCGCCAGCCTTTTGCCGCCGGGCAGGTCGTCGCCAAAGCGGGTCGTGTCCTGGGCGATGAAGGTAATCTCCCGCACGCCTTCCGCCGCCAGCGCCGCCGCTTCGGCCAGGACGCTTTCAAAGGGGCGGGAACGGTACGGCCCGCGAATCAGCGGAATGGCGCAGTAGGCGCAGCGGTTGTCGCAGCCGTCGCCGGTGCGCACATACGCGGTATAGGCGGGGGTGGTCAAAACGCGCGGGCCTTCAAAGACGCCTTCGGAGCGCGCGCAGGCCAGGGGGCGTTCCCCGGCCTCCGCCCGGCCCAGCAGCTCGGCCAGGCGCGGATACGCGCCTACGCCCAGCAGCGCGTCTACCTCCGGCATCTGTTCGCGCAGCGCCGGCCCGTAGCGCTGTACCAGACAGCCCGTCGCCACCAGCAGGCGGCAACGGCCGTCGCGCTTGTACCGGGCCATTTCCAGCAGCGTATCAATGGACTCCTGCTTGGCCGGGTCGATAAAACCGCAGGTGTTCACGACGATGACGTCCGCGTCTGCCGGCCTGTCCGTTATCCGGTAGCCCGCCTCGCGCAACAGATGCAGCATCTGTTCGGTATCCACGCGGTTTTTCGCACAGCCCAGCGAAATGACCCCGACCGTCTCCAGCACCCGCAAACCGCCCTCCATGCGAATTGATGTTCGTATTATTACCGGGATATTATACCACGCCGCCTGTTGCGTGGCAATGCTTTGCACGGATTTTGCCCTCTGGGGGGCGCGGCGGGGATTCCCGCGCGGATTTCGCGTTTTTCCCTTGACAAACGCGGAGGCATTGCATATGATTCCAGATATGCTGGAAGCATGGAAGTGCCGGAAGCATGGAAGGAGTGTTGGTTGGATGGCGCTGACGATGGAAAAGCTGGTGGCGCTTTGCAAGGGGCGAGGGTATATCTTCCCCGGCTCGGAAATTTACGGGGGCCTGGCGAACACCTGGGACTACGGTCCGCTGGGCGTGGAATTCAAGAACAACGTCAAGCGGGCGTGGTGGAAAAAGTTCGTGCAGGAAAGCCCCTATAACGTGGGCCTGGACTGCGCCATTCTGATGAACCGCGAGGTATGGGTCGCCTCGGGGCATGTGGGCGGCTTTAACGACCCGCTGATGGACTGCCGCGCCTGCAAGTCGCGCTTTCGCGCGGATAACCTGATAGAGCGCTATACCCAGGGGCAGGAAACCGGCGACGGCTGGAGCAACGCGGAGCTGAAAGCCTTCATCGACGGGCATGACATCGTCTGTCCCGTATGCGGAAAAAAGGACTTTACGGACATCCGCCAGTTCAACCTGATGTTCAAAACCTTCCAGGGCGTCAACGAAGATTCCGCGGCCGAGCTGTATCTGCGCCCGGAAACCGCGCAGGGCATCTTCGTCAACTTCCAGAACACCATGCGCACCACGCGCAAGAAGCTGCCGGCCGGCATTGCGCAGATTGGCAAATCCTTCCGCAACGAGATTACCCCGGGCAACTTTATTTTCCGCGTGCGCGAGTTTGAACAGATGGAGCTGGAGTTTTTCTGCCGTCCGGGAGAGGACCTGCAGTGGTTCGACTATTGGCGCGCTTTCTGCCGGGACTGGCTGTACAGCCTGGGCGTCAAGCCCGAAAACCTGCGCCTGCGCGACCATGAGCCGGAGAAGCTCGCCTTCTATTCCAAGGCCACCACGGACATCGAATTCCTCTTCCCGTTCGGCTGGGGCGAGCTGTGGGGCGTCGCGGACCGCACGGACTATGACCTCAAGCAGCACCAGGAACACTCGGGCAAGTCCATGGAGTACCTGGACCCCGTAACCAACGAGAAGTTCATCCCGTACTGCATCGAACCGTCGCTGGGCGTGGATCGCGCCGTGCTGGCCCTGCTGTGCAACGCCTATGACGAGGAAGCGCTCGAAAACGAAACCCGCGTGGTGCTGCGCCTGCATCCGGCCCTGGCGCCCTATAAGGCCGCGGTGCTGCCGCTGCAAAAGAACAAGCTGGGCGCGCTGGCGGGCGAGATATACGCAGAGTTGGCCAAGCATTTCATGGTCGATTACGACGAGACGGGCTCCATCGGCAAACGGTACCGCCGTCAGGACGAAATCGGCACGCCGCTGTGCCTGACGGTAGACTTTGACACCGTGGAGGACGGCACCGTCACCGTGCGCGACCGCGACACCATGCAGCAGGTGCGCGTCCACCGGGACCACCTGCGCACGTATCTGGAAGAAAAGACGGCGTTTTGATATCCGTTCCGCCCCCGGCCTGCCTTCGGCGCCGGGGGCGGAAGAAAATTTGCACGAAGGCCTTGCGTTTTATGTTCACATACGGTATAATATCTTCCGTTGCTATGACGGTATCGTGCCGTCGAGTGCGTGTCGGCCCGTTGCGCTGATATAGCTCAGTCGGTAGAGCGCATCCTTGGTAAGGATGAGGTCACCAGTTCGAATCTGGTTATCAGCTCCAGAGGATCGCCCCTGCAGGAAAACCGCAGGGGCGGTTTTCTTTGCGCCGGCAGGGGGGCGGGTTTTGATCGCCCGTCCGCTGCTCCGCCTCCGCCCGTTGCTGGGCGTTTGCTGAAAACGGCGTATTCTGGAAGTACGCCCGCATGTCCGCGTACTGCTCCCAGAGCGTCGTGTCCATGTCCACGGATTTTTCCAGCACGCTCCGCGCCAGGCTCTGCAGCGATTCCTCCGAGAGATGCACTCCCCGCAGCCTCCCCGCCGCTCGTCTCGCCGCGTCGTCTGTCGCCTTTCTCCTCTCGTCCGCCTCCGCTTTCGCCTCCGTTGATACCGCCGGAATATTTTTCAGCAGAAATTTTTCCCTTCTTCGTCCACAACCCGCTTATATTTTCGGATGCCAGCGAGTAGGCTGTATAGCGAAGAGTATGCTTCGCCGCCGGGTATGGCTTTGGAAACAAAGGAACCGGTCTGGAACGGCGAAGAAGCCCCTCCTTCTATTGTTGTCGCTTCGTGCATATAAAACCTGTTTGTGTAGTAATCTCGGATGATGTGTCAGCCAATTCTTCGTTTGCTGCAGCTTGTACGTTGTTATCCGTGCCCTGCATATGCAGACCGTCCTGCGAACGATTTCAGCCAGACGTCAGAAATCTTGGGGAAGCCCCGGGTGATTTCGCTCCTGGGAAGAATCCCAAGCGAGCCGTCAGATGCATGCCGCACCTGAAGGGCAATCCACAGGGTGCCGCCTCGAAAGTCAATCGTCTTTCAGCCGGGGCCGACGATTTCGCCCGCCCGAAGGGAGAAGACAAATGCCGGATGAACGGCAAGGCGAAGAATTCTATCCCCCTTGATGGCAGCCGGCGCTTCACGCACCCGATGTACGTCCCGGGCACGTCGCGTGACTGTTTTCCCGGCAGGAGCGGATGTAACGGGAATCGAGGCAATATCATGCCATTTCAGTCTGGAAGCGGATATTTTTAACAAACCTGCGGAATCGACAGCGCGCTCCCGTGAGGGTCCGGCGCAAAGCGGCCGGGCCGTTTTGGCACGGTCCGGCCGCAGGTTTCCGATGGGGTTTTGCGCGCTGCGCTTCGGTTCAGGGGAGCGTCAGCGTGATGCTTTCTTCCGGAATGGGCACGTCATAGGCGTCGTCCGTGTCCCGGCAGGCGATGATTTCCACCGTGGCAGGCATGAATGTGGATTGCGGTTCCAGCGCTATGATTTCATAGGGCCATATCCAGCTGCCGTCCGGCTGCTCCTGTGGCGTTCCGAGGTTACCGCCGCTCTGGGTCGTATACTCGGACAGCGTCGTGCCGTCCAGCAGCACCTCGTAGGTCCATGCCGGCCCCATTTTTTCGCTGTAATACGGCGCATAGGCTTCCAGGGCGGCCTTGTCGGCGAACACGCGCTCCAGCTGGACTTCCACGGTCAGCGGCGTCAGCTCGCAGCGGGTCACGCGCAGCGTATAGTGCTTAAACGCCTGCTCGACGGGTTGGCCGTCCGGCAGCGCGGAAACCGTCTGGACGGTGGGCTTCAGCGTGAGCGACACCTCCAGGCCCTCCGCCGCCTCCGCCAGCCCGGCGTTGACCAGCTGCTCGGCGTAGGTGGCGCCTGTCGCGGTCTGGTTAGCGCTGCCCATTTCGATGTAGCCGTCGCCCGCGACGGGCACCTTGCCCTCCGCAATCAGGCGGTCGATACGGTCCAGGTAGTCCTGCGCGCCTGCCTCGCCAGCATCTGCGGCGATGCCGTCGATATCGACCACCTCGCCCGTGGGCAGCAGCGCCGAAAAGGCCATATCCACCACGCATTCCTGCACGGTCTGCGCTTCCTGCGCCAGCGCGAACAAAAAGCCGGCCTGGAGGATTTCGCCGGGTTCCACGAAAACCGCCTCCACGTTATACGCCGTGCCTCCGTCCGGAGATTCGCCGTTGATGGTCAGCCGGTCTGAGAGCAGATAAACCGGTTCGTCCAGCCGGTTTTCCATGGTCCAGGCCAGCGCGATGGCCTTTCCGTCAAAGACCGCGTCGATAATTTCCAGCTTCAGCGCTTCGCTCTGCACGCTTTCGTTTACCGGCAGCACCGTTTTTCCTTCCGGCTGGCGCAGGAGCATCTCCGAGCCCCAGACGGTCGCCGCGACGGCGATGCCGCCGCACAGCGCCAGAATCAGCGCGGTGACGAGAACGGCTCGCAGCGACAGCCGGCGTGCGGCCGGCCGAATCTGCGGGGAATGCAGGGCTTGACGCAAACGGTTTTCGCTCTCCTTTGACATGGCAAACACCTCCTGTCCGGCAAGGACGCGCATGCGCCTGTCAAAATCATGCGTTTTCATGGTGTGCATGCCTCCTCTGCCGCAATCATGTCCTTGAGTTTGGCCCGCCCGCGGGCCAGACGGCCCAGCACGGTGCCTATGGGAACGCCCAGAATGGACGCGATTTCCCGGGCCTTGAAGCCTTCGTAATAATAAAGAATCAGCACCCTCCGGTAGGGCGGAGACAGCGTCCGGAGCGCTGCCCACAATTCGCCGCCTTCCCGTTCAAATACGGGCTGCTCCGGAAGCTCTCCGGGGCTTTCGCGCCGGCTGCGGCGCAGGATGTCGTAGCAGCAGCGCACCAGGATGCGCATAAGCCAGGCATCGAAGCGGCGTTCGTCGCGAAGGGAGCCTGCGGCGCAGCCGGCCTGGAGGATGGCGTTGGAGACGGCGTCTTCCGCGTCCTGAGAGCGCCTGACAATGCTGACCGCGACGCGCATGAGGCTGACGCGCCTGTCCCAGGCTCTGGCCATTGCCGTGTTGGTATCCATAAGCTCTCCCCTTGCGCCGTTTTGTGTGTCATGACGCAGGATAGACGGGCGGGGGACGGGTTTTATTGCCTTCCTCCGCGATGTCCCGGTTTTTTTGTGCGATGGCCGCAAACGCAAAGACCGCCGCGCTTTGCAACGCGGCGGTTAGCTTGTCGGAAAAGGCCGGCGTTGCCGGCCTTTTCCGCCAGGACACGTTTCCCCTGCGCCTGGGGCGCGGCCGGGGAAACGTGCAGGGAAACCTTGCTGCGCAAGGCTTCCGAACCCGCCGCGCATGTCGCCGGGTTCGGATGGCAGTTGGAGGGCTTCGGCCCTCCAAGCCTCCCAAAGTTTTTTTCTACGGCAGCGGCGTACACGCCGCCGCTGCGGATGGCATAGGAAGGGGCTTGCCG
>DVFI01000069.1 GCA_018713305.1 Candidatus Avichristensenella intestinipullorum | reverse complement strand
TAAGACACCCTTCCTTGTCCTTGTAGGTGTCTATGACCTTTTGAATGGCCTCGAGCTTTTCCCGCTCCTCCGCGCTACTGTCGATGTTCACAGTAACCTGCGTGCTTTTTTCCGTACTCATGCTTTCTCCTCCGGTTTTTGTTCCCTGACCCTTGCGTTAGATATCCATACAAGACCGTTAAAAATATATCATTCGTACAGCGAAGAATCAAGAACGCTGCGGATTTGCCAAATAAATTGATTGGACAGAAATTTGCCGCTTTCCGCTTGTCCCGGGCCGGTATCTGGGATATAATAGGCGCATGAAGAGCAAACAGCAAACGCCGCTGGCGTACCTGATGGCCTTGCTGGGCGTAAGCCTCGCGGACCTGGGCGAATACCTGTACGTGGCACAGACCAGCGTGAGCAAATGGAAAACGGGGTCGCGCCCCTTGCGGCCGGAATCGCCACATTTTGACGGCATTGTGGAATATTTTGTCGCGCTTGCGCGCGATCCGAACAGGGGCGCGAAGCTGACGGAAGTGATGGAAAAGCTGTACCCGGAAGGAAACGCCGGCACCCCGCAGGGGCTGGCGCAATGCCTGCGCGGCTTTCTGGTGGGGAAGATGCTGCCGTCCACGGCGCTGCATGTGTCCATGCGGGAACGCGGAAAGCTGTACAGCGCGCAGGTGGACGTGTACAGCGGCCTGGAGGGGCGGCGCAACGCGTTTTTGCAGCTGCTCAGCTTCGCGGCTTCCCAGAAGAAGCCGGCGTCGCTGATGCTGGTGGACGAGCGGGGCATGGCGAGCGCGGCGGGGGACATGGAATACCTGCGGCAGCTTTCGTCGCAGCTGGTGGAAGTGATGGACGCGGGAGGAAAAATCCGCTTTCTGATGCGCCGCGCAGAGCCGGAGATGCTGGCCAGCCGTCTGGCGCCGGTGCTGGCGCATGAAAACCTGCAAATCCGGCTGCTGCCGCCGCATGTGCCGGTTCCCCGGGAATCGATATTCTGCCTGCTGGGAAACCAGATGCTGCTAAGGGGAATGACCCTCGCGGGCAAACCGCTCTATTCCTCGGTGCAAAGCGACGATTTTACCCTGGTGCAGTACAGGGCGCTGTTTGAATCGCTGTGGGAGGAAGCGGACGCCGCCTTCGCGCGCAGCCAGCTGCAGAACCTGACGCCGGAAGCGTTCCGCGAGATGCTGGCAAACACAGTCGGCGAGGCGCTGGATTTGCGCATGGCGTCGCTGCCGTATCTGACCATGGGGGGCGCGCTGTTGATGGAAGTGCTGGACGTCAACGGCATTGGCGGGCACAACTGGAGACGGGCGCTGGGCTGCTTCGACGCCCTGCGCGGCGTGCCGGTGCGCCTGTTCTTGCCGGCCCGTGCGCTTCGCCGCCCCGACGAAACGCAGCAGGAGACGGAGCTGCCGCTCCTGTCGGCCATGATGGGCAAGCCGGTGCGCATCCGTCCCGGGCAGGTCCGCCGGCATATGCTGGATACCGCGGCGTTCCTGCGCTCGGGCAAGGGGCTGAAGATTCTGCTGCAGCAAGGAGAAACGGCGGCGGAAGACGGCCGTTTTGCGGTCTTCTGCCGCCGCAACGCAAACGGCGGGTACCTGAACCTTCGCACGGGCGTCGCTTCTGTCACCATGCGTCCCGCCCTGGTAGAATGCTTCAGTGCTTATTACGATTCGGCTGCATCAGCTTTGACAGCGCAGGCTGCATGTCCTGGGTATGTGGCGGGGACGTTGGAGCAGGAGGCTCTGCGGACGGATTTCCCCCCATGACGGCGTGCTGCTGCGCGTCGATAATCTCGTTGTCATGGCGGATGTGCCCGATTTCCCAGTGAATCAGGAAGTTCAGCGCGCTGCGCAGCAGGATGATGGCGGCGACAATGAGAATCTCGTTCCAGTCGCGCACGACCACCGTGCGCAGAATTTCGCCGCCGAGCTTGAATTCCAGGCCCAGGGCCATGCTGCGCGCCAGGCTGAGCCGGATGCCTTCGTCGTGCTTGACAAAGTAAATCACGAAGGCGCGAATCGCCCCCCACAGCACCACGACCACGCCCAGCAGCTCCAGAACGTGCGTAATCATGTTGATGCTTGCGTTAAAATACTGCTCAAAGTTTTCTATCCATTCCATACTGCGAGCCTCCTTCAGATGCTTTATCATATAATACTTCGCGCTATTTTGCAATCCGCTGCCGGAACTGCGGACAGAACCGCTAAAACAGAAGAAAACAAAAGATATTGCGAGATATCCGCGCATAAATTGAAAATTCAGTCAAATTAGGCAGGGAAACCTTTTTGCGAATGCCGACAAAACACGATATAAATGGAGAAGGTGAGACTGATATGTCGGAAAGCACTCTGTTGGCTGGTGTGCTCGGCCTGGCAATGAGCGCTTTGCAGTTTTTTTTGCTGCAACGAATTATCAAGGTCCGTGCGGCTCGAAAGCGCGCGGCTCTTTTTGCGCTCAAGCTGCCGCTGTGGGCGGTGGCCGTGGCGGGCATCGGGCTGCTCTGGGGCGTAGGACCCCTGATTGCCTTCGCGCTGTGCGCGGGGGTCGGGTATCCGGCGCTCTCCATTGTATATTTCCTTCGGGTGCGTAAAAGGGAGGGATAGGCTTGCCGGAGATTTCCATCATGCCGCATCGGATTGACTTTTTCGGCATGGAGCTGGGCGTATCCGTGGTGATGGGCTGGCTGGTGACGATTCTGCTGCTGATTGCGTGCGTGATTGTCAACCGCAAAATCAAAAAGTTCAAGGACAAACCCACCGGCCTTCAGAACATCGTGGAGCTGATTGTCGAGGGCGTTTATAACTTTTCCAAGGGGAAGGTCGGCCATAACGCGGATTTCTGCGCGCCCGTCGTGCTGACGCTGATGACCTTCATTGCGGCGGCGACGCTCGTGGAGCTGCTGGGCCTGCCGCCGGCCACCGAGGATTTGTCCTGTACGCTGGGCCTGGGGCTCATCTCGTTCTCGCTCATGAACGTCACGGCCCTCAAGGAGTTTGGCCTGCGCGTGCGCATCAAGCGCATGGCCTCGCCCATCTTCATCGTCATGCCCATTCGCGTGCTGACCGACTGCGTCGCGCCCATTTCCATGGCGCTGCGCCTTTTCGCCAACGTCCTGGTGGGCAGCATCATCATGAAGCTGGTCTACGCCGCCATTCCGGTGGTGCTTCCGGCGGCGCTTTCCGTATACTTTAACCTGATTCATGTGGCCATACAGACGTTTGTGTTCGGCCTGCTGACGCTGAACTACACAATGGAAGCCACCGAATGATTCCCGATGCATCGGGCCACGCCCTTGCATAGATAGCTCATAGTTCAGGAGGGAAGACCATGACTGTTTTCGGCATTATCGCTCTGGCCGCCGCGCTGGCCGCGCTCACCGGCATCGGCGCCGCGCTCGGCATGTCGCATGCTACCGCCCACGCCGTGGACTCCATCGCCCGCCAGCCGGAAGCCTCCGGAAAAATCAGCTCCTCGCTGATGTTCGGCCTTATCATGATGGAGACCTGCGCCATCTACGGCCTGTTCGCCGCGCTGATGATTATCCTGGTGCTGCCGGGCAACGTGGTAGGATGAGGCGCTTGACGCCCAGGGACAGGGAAGTGGGGTGACAACGTGGAGGATTTTCTGCAACTGTTCAACGTACGGGACATTCTGCTGCATATCGTCAATACCCTCATCCTCTTTGTGGCCATCCGCCTGCTGGTGTATAAGCCCGTGCGCAAGTTCATGAACGCGCGCACGGAGCGCGTACAGGCGCAGATGGACGAGGCGGCGGCCAGGGAGGCGGAGGCGAAACAAGCGCTGGAAGACGCCAACGCGCAGCGGGAGGAAGCGGCCCGCCTGGCCGTGATGGCGCAGGCGGAAAGCGCCGAACAGGCGCGGGCCAGCGCGGCCGAAACGGTCGAGGAGGCCAGGCGGCAGGCGGAAGACATCGTCGCCGCGGCGCAGGCCGAGGCCGACGCGCAGCGCAGGGCGGCGCAGGCGGACATTCAGGCGCAGGCGCTGTCGATGGCGGTGGAAATCGCCGAAAAAATGATAGGGCGCGAGCTGCAAAACAAGGACAACGACGCGCTTGCCCGCGAATTTCTGACAAAGGTGGGCTGAGGCCATGCTTACAGGCAAACTGCTGACGGCCCTGCCGTTGGATGCAAAAACGCTGGAAGCGGTGCAGGCGCGCTTTGCCAAGATGCTGGGCGAGCCGGTCGAGCTGCTGCAGTCCATCGACCCGTCGCTGCTGGGCGGCATCCGCGTGGAAATTGCCGGGCGCGTCTATGACGACAGCATTCGCAGCCAGCTGGCGGCGCTGAAAGACGCGGCGCTGCCCATCACGCGCCGGGACAGCGAGGCGCAGGAAGCGCACACGCGCCGGATTGTGCGCGAACAGCTTCGGGAGGTGACCGAGCAGCCCCGCACGCGCGGGTTTGGCCGCGTGGAGCATGTGGGCGACGGCATCGCCAGCGTCTCGGGCCTGACGGACTGCCGCTATGGCGAGCTTCTGGAGCTGGGGGGAAGCGCTTATGGCATCGCCATGAACCTGAACCCCGACACGGTGGACGTGGTGCTGCTGGTGGGAGAAGACGACGTACAGTCCGGCGGGGAAGTGCTCGGCACGGGCCGCGTGCTGTCGGTGCCCACGGGCGACGCGCTGCTGGGCCGCGTGGTCAACCCGCTGGGGCAGCCGCTGGACGGCAAGGGGCCCATCGAGACGCTCACATCCCGGCCCATCGAGGCTCCGGCGCCGGCCATCATTGACCGCCAGCCGGTCAACCGTCCGATGGAAACGGGCCTGCTCGCGGTGGACGCTACGGTGCCCATCGGCCGCGGGCAGCGCGAGCTGATTATCGGCGACCGCCAGACGGGCAAGACCAGCGTGGCGGTGGACGCGATTTTGAACCAGCGCGGCAAGGACATGCTGTGCGTGTATGTGGCCATCGGGCAGAAGGTGTCCACCGTGGCGCAGGTCCTTGAGACGTTCCGCAAGGGCGGCGCAATGGAATATACGTGCGTGGTCTGCTCCACGGCCAGCGATTCGGCCACCATGCAGTATATCGCGCCCTACTGCGGCTGCGCCATTGCCGAGGAGTTCATGTACGGCGGGCGCGACGTGCTCATCGTCTACGATGACCTGTCCAAGCACGCCGTCTCCTACCGCGCCATGTCGCTGCTGCTTCGCCGCCCGCCGGGCCGCGAGGCGTATCCGGGCGACGTGTTCTATCTGCATTCGCGCCTGCTGGAGCGCGCCGCGCATCTGTCCGACGCCCTGGGCGGCGGCTCGATGACCGCCCTGCCCATTGTGGAGACGCAGACGGGCGATATTTCCGCCTATATCCCCACCAACGTGAT
>DVFI01000005.1 GCA_018713305.1 Candidatus Avichristensenella intestinipullorum | reverse complement strand
TGCTCGGAATCCGCAACATGTACGAGCAGTCCTTCCTCACCGCCGCCGTGCAGAACATGAAACGCATCGCCAGGGCGTTTCGTTTCCTTTTTTACGCCTTACCCTATGCGTTAAGGGGCTGCTTCCTCTCGGTAACAGCCCCTTTGTCGGCGGTCTGGCGCGAAAGGGCTTCGCCCTCTCGCGCTCTCCCATGGGTATTTTGACGGCCTGACGGACGGTGCGGCCGTCCGTCAGGCGCGGGTCTTCCGGGCCGTCAGGCCCCTGCACAGCGCTTTATTCCACCGTCACGGCCCCGGTCGCCGGGTCGAAAACAATGGTATATTCGCCGGGCGCGACCATGATGTTGTTGCCTTCGGCATCGCCGTACCAGTAGTCGTTGCCGACCAGGCCGCCCAGGCCGTAGGCGACCTTGAAGGCCACCTGGCCTTCGGTCCAGGTATCGGTATCATCCTCGGTAAAGGTCACCGCCAGCGCATAGGTGCCGTCTTCCTGCGCCTGCATCGCATAGGCCGTGTTGTCGGCGTTGGCGTCGGCCGCCCAGCCCTTGTTGCCGCAGGTGCCGACCACATAGTACGCGGGCTCGCCCCAGAGGATGGGCTCGGCCAGCTGGTTGTCCTCGGTGAGCCGGACGAAAATCATGTAATGGCCCGGCTCGACCTGGATGTTCGCGCCGTCGGGCGCGGCGAACCAGGCTTCCGTGCCGTAGTTCTTCACGCCGAATTCGCCGGCTTCTGCCACGTCGAACACGCCGTACCACAGGTATTCGTCGCCGTTGCGGGTGAGCGTTACGTTCTGCGCCACGTCCCAGTTGCCCAGGAAGGAGCCGTGTACCTGCAAATCAAAGACATACTCGACCTCGGGCGGCGGAGCCGCTTCGCCGATGCGCTCGGCGCTGATCTCGCACAGCGCGATGGTCTCCGCGTCGGTCACCAGGGTCAGGCGGTAGAGGCCGTCCTGCAGGACCTTGATGTTGGCGCCGGTGTCAAAGGCGTCCTCGCCGCCGGAGAGATACTCGGAGGGCACGACGTTGCGGCTGTCCAGGCTGTCGGTTTCGCTCCAGGCATACCCCTCGCCGATAACGGCGATTTTGAATTCATCGTCCTTGTAGAGGTTGACTTCGATGGCAAAGGTGTTAAATTCGCCTTCCACCGGCTGGAACAGATAATCGTCCTGCGGCCAGACCTTACCCCAGGCGTTGTCCGGGTAGCCGCGGAGGCTGCCGGCCAGCATCCAGGGACGCTCGTCGACCTGGGCGGACTGGAACGCCACAAACAGCGGCGTGTCCGCCTCAATGGGGCTGTTGTCATAGGCGCGCAGCATGGCCGGGGTCACGTAGATGCCCTCCAGCACATAGCCTTCGCGGCTTACGCCCAAATCTTCCGCGGTGACGACCGTGCCCTTGGGCACTTCCACTTCGTTGAGCACGTTTTCGTTCGCGTCCATGACGGTGATGGTGACGGTTTCCTCCTCTGCTATCGCCGCGCAGGCGAAGGCCAGCAGAGCGACCGCCAGCAGGCATACCAGGGCTTTTTTCATGGTGTTTTCCTCCTTCTTGCTTGTATGATGAATCCCGCGCAGGGATGGCATCCATGGGAAAGCGGCTTATTGCAGCAGCGCAATGCCGTAGGCGGGCACGGTGAGCGCATCGCCCTCCAGGACGGCTTCGCCCCAGACCTCCAGCTCGCCGACCAGCGTGTCGTAGCCTTCGGGCACGGCAAAGGTCATATCGTCCACGGAGAGATTGACGGCAATCAGCAGCGTTTCGCCGTTCCAGGCCTTTTCCAGCAGGCAGACGTTCACGTCCGGGCTTTCCAGGACGGTGGGCACGCCGCGTGCGATGTGGGGGAACCGGTTGCGCAGCGCCATGGCCTGCCGGTAGTAGTTGAGGATGGACGAGGGCTGCTCCTGCTGGTCGCGCACCGAGGGGAAGGGATATTCCAGCATGCGGGCGCCGGGCGGGCAGAAGGTGATGTTCTTGCGCTCGTCCCAGAACATGCCCAGGCGCTTTTGCGGGTCGTTCTCCGCGCCAATCATGCCGATTTCATCCCCGTAGTAGACAAAGACCGAACCGTTCATCATCGCCAGCAGGCCGGCGGCCATCTTGATGGCGGTGGGCGTATGATAGCCCAGCGCCTGCGCGATGCGCACGGTGTCGTGGTTGCCCAGGAAGGGGGACATCCACACATCGCCCAGCTCCCGCTGCAGCAGCTCGACCACATTGCCCAGGCTCTCGCCCTTCTTCTGCACGTCCTTGCCCAGGATGCTGGCGATATAGCCGCCGCCCTGCGCGACGGGGAAGGTGAAGAAGCTGTCCAGCCCGCTGTCGTAGTAGTCGGCGATGGTGTACAGGCTGTCCCAGCACTCGCCGACGAGGAAGCAGTCGGGCCGGATGGATTTTGCGGTCTCGTTGAGCCAGCGCAGGAAAGCGATGTTGGCGGATTTGTCGCCGGTGTAATAGCTGGTCACCGCGTCCAGGCGGAATCCGTCCACGCCCATTTCCAGCCAGTAGCGCATGACGGAAGCGATTTCCTCGCGCACCGCGGGGTTGTCCAGGTTCAAATCCGGCATGGTCGAGACGAACCGGCTTTCAAAATACCAGCCGTCCGGCAGGGGGTTGTACCCGGCCCGGGCCTCGCGGGAGAAGCGATAGTAGTCCCGATAGGGGGAAGACTCGTCCGCCATGGCGCTTTGAAACCAGGGGTGCTCGTTGGAGGTGTGGTTGACCACCAGGTCGATGATGACCCGGATACCCAGCGCATGGGCCCTGTCCAGAAACGCCTGAAAATCCTCCAGCGTGCCGTACAGGGGGTCGACGGCATAGTAATCGGTCACGTCATACTTGTGGTAGCTGGGGGAGGGGTGGATGGGCATCAGCCAGATGCCGCCAAAGCCCATGTCCTTGACATACTCCAGCTTCTCCGTCGCCCCCCGGAAATCGCCAATCCGGTCGCCGTCCCCGTCGGCAAAGGAGTAGACGAAAATCTCGTACCAGTTGTCCACATACCCGTCCGCGCCGTCATCCGCGGCCAGCGCCGCGGCGGGAAAGAGCAGACAGAGCAGAAGCAGCATCGCGAGCGCTCGTTTCATGGCGGCCTCCTTCAGCCCTTGACCGCGCCGGCGGTCAGGCCGTTGACAATATGCTTGACCAGGCAGAAATAGAGAATGACAATGGGCACGGCGATGAATACGCTGCCCGCCGCGAAGCGGGAAAAGTGCGTCTCCGGCATGCTGAACAGCCCCACGGCCACCGTCCACTGCTCGCGGTTTTTCAGCAGCAGCTTGGGCAGCAGGCAGTCGCTCCACGGCCAGGCGAACTGCGTCAGCGCCGTGTAGACAATCATCGGCTTGGACAGGGGGAGGGTAATGCGGGTAAAAATCTGAAGGTTGGTGGCCCCGTCAATCCGCGCGGCCTCATGGATGGTGAAGGGGATGGTGTCGAAATACCCCTTCTGCACCAGATAGCCCATCGGCGCGGTGCCCGCGTAGAGGAAAATCAGCGCCTCCAGCTGGTT
Organism: Candidatus Avichristensenella intestinipullorum; assembly: GCA_018713305.1. GTDB lineage: Bacteria > Bacillota > Clostridia > Christensenellales > Aristaeellaceae > Avichristensenella > Avichristensenella intestinipullorum. Next base: position 8,798 of record DVFI01000005.1, on the reverse strand, counting down.
CAAAAGCCCCAGCTGCGCCATGATGATATAGATGGCCGTCATGCCCATAAAGCCCGGGAACATGCCCAGCACCAGCGTCAGCCGCTTGATGCCGTCGCGCCCCTTGAAGCGGAAGCGGCTCATCACATAGCCGGTCAGGATGACCAGCACGGTGCCCAGCACGCAGCTCATCGAAGCGACGTAGAGGGTGTTGAAGAACCAGCGCTTATAGGGATACAGGCCGTTGACGTCGTCGGTGAACAGCGCCGCAAACGTCTGGAGGCTGTAGGAGGCCGGGAAAAACCCGCGCGTATCGTACAGGCTACCGGACTTGCTGAAGCTGGCCAGAATCAGCCACAGGCAGGGAAAGAGGAAGACGAACGACATGGTGACCAGCGCCGTATACGTCAGCGTATTGTCCACGGCACGGCGCAGCGTGAGGCCGCGCCTGTGCGGTTTGCGCATGGCTTGTAGACTCATTGGTAGGTATCCTCCTGCTTATACGCGGCCGAGCGGACGTACACCGCCAGGGAAAGCGTGGACGTGATGGCGAAAATCACCAGGCTAATCGCCGCGCCCACGGAGTAATAGTTGTTGTCCACCGACAGGTTGTACAGCCAGTTGATGAGCAGGTCCGTGTCGGAGGCGAGGAAATAGTCGCCGTAGTTGGAAATGACGCCGCTGCGCATGAAGAAGAAGATGCCGAAGTTGTTGAAGTTTCCCACAAACTGGCTGATGAGCACCGGCGTGGTGGAAAACAGGACGAACGGCAGCGTAATCTTGCGAAACTGCTGAAAGGGCGTCGCGCCGTCGAGCGTGGAAGCCTCGTACAGGTCCGGGCTGATGTTGGTGAGAATCCCGGAGGCCATGAGCATAATGGAGGGAATCGATATCCATGCGTTGACAAACAGGCCGATTCCGCGCGCCCACCATTTGGCGGAGGCGTCGTTGGTCAGGAAAAAGATGCTGTTGTGCCCCGCGTCCACCAGCATGCTGTTAATCGGCCCGGACTGCGAAAACATGAACTTGAAGCCCAGCATGGAGATAAAGCCGGGAATCGCGTAGGCCAGCACCGGGAAGGCACGCCAGAACTTGGAAAAGCGGACGTTCTTTTTGTTGAGCAGCAGCGCCAGCGACAGCCCGCCCAGGAAATTGATGAGCGTAGTCGATATGGCCCACACCACGTTCCAGGAAAGAATCTTGCCAAACGTGCTGCCCAGCTGGCCCACGCTCGTCAGCTTGCGCCACGCGTCCAGCGACCAGTCGGCGAGCTTCGGGTAGACAATCTCTCCGCCCAGGTTGGTAAAGGCGATGAGAATCATGAACAGGATGGGGAGCACCGAGAAGAGGACGACCGTCACCAGCGGCAGGCACAGCGCCGTGACGTGGAACTTCTCGTCCGCCAGCGCGGCCAGCGTCTGCCGGAACGTGCGCGGCTTTTTTCCCTGCGCCACCGCGCGCGCGGTAAACGCCGCGTCCCGGATGCCGGCAATCCACAGCGCCGCCGTAAACCCCAGGATGGCGAAGGCGAAAATGCCCAGGATGAGCATGGTCATCGAGTTATCGCCCGCAATCCCCAGCCAGAGGTCCTCCTGCTGCGTGCCCAGGGTGAAAAAACCAATCAGGTCCGTCACGCCGCGCGTCGCAAAATACCAGACGGAAACCGCCTCCAGCGCCAGAAAGATAAGCCCCTTGGCGTATTGCCGGTAGAGCATCTGGCCCAGGCCCATCACCGCCACGGACGCCCATACCTTCGGCGGCGCCCAGCGGAGAAACGCGACCAGCGCTTTCATGCCCGCGCCGAGGCGGGAGAGCCGGCCTCCCGCCTTTGCGCGGCGCGCGCTCGCTTGCATTGTCATGCCTCAAACCCCATTTCTTTTGCCGCGCGGCCGCGGCGCCGTCAGGACAGGGTGAAAATCGCGTCGTAAATCTGCTGCACCATCCGCTCCAGGCCGGCCTGCACCTCTTCGAGCGTGCTGAACAGCTCCGCCTCGCCGCGGTCGGCGCGGAAAGCGTCGGTGCACAGGTCAATCAGGAAGCTCTCGCCGGGCGTCCAGAGCTGCGCGGTCTCGTTGATGGCGGGCATGACGTAGATGTAGTCGTTGTCCAGGTTATCGAAAATCATCTGCACGGTGGGGTTGTTCTGGCCGATTTCGGCCGCCGCGTCGCTGCGCGCGGGGCTGATGCCCAGCATCCGGTTGCGGACGAGGACCTGCTCGTAGGAGGTGGCAAACTCGATGAAGGCGAGGGAGGCGTTGGGGCATTTGGTGTAGGCGGACATGCCGTAGCCGTTGATGCCGCCCATCATCGTGGTCTGAACGGTCAGGGCTTCCATGTCCGTGATGGTATCCTGCCAGGCGTCGCTCGTCAGGTCTGCGGACTTGGGCAGCCGCGGCACGTTGACCATTTTCAAATCCGCTTCGGCCTCCTCCTGGGTCCAGTTGCCGGTATTGACCATGGCGCGGACGAACATCTGCCGCACGTCGGGGGTGGTGACGGTGCAGAGCATCGTGCCCTGCGCCAGGTAGGCATAGGCGGCCGAGGCAAACGTCTTGTCGAGCACCTCGGTGTTGTTCATCAGGTCGGCCCACTGCCGCAGCATCAGCGCGCCCCGGGCCGCATCGCCCTGCGCCAGGCCGATATCCTCGGGGTTGGTATCCTCGTCGCCGAAGATGTAGGCGCCGTAGGTGAACAGGTACCCGAAGGAGAAGTACACGTCCACCAAATCGTCCAAATAGCCGTACTGGGTCTTGCCGCCGTTTTCCTGGATGTCCCGGCTGAGCGCGTAGAGCGCCGTATACGTTTCAAAAAAGTCGGGCGTGCCGTTCTGGTTGACGTCCCATTCCGTCTGCCAGTCGTCGGGCAGCATGGACTCGATGTAGAAGAGCATGCCGCTTTGCACGTTGATGGGAACGCCGCAGTAGAACGGCTCGTCGTACATGACCATCTTGTAGGCGTCCCAGGCGTTCTGCGGGATGAGCGCATGGCTTTCCAGCCCGTAAACGGGCAGGGGCAGCAGATGCTGCTGCGTGGCGTACTTCATGAGAATGTCGTTGGCCTGATACCATACGTCCGGGCCGTAGCCGTAGGGGCCGTCCGTGGCCAGGTCGCTGTACTGGTCGATGTCCATCAGCTGCGCAGAAATGCCCTTGTCCGCATAGGCGGCGTTGAAGGCGTCGATGAGCTGCTGCGCGTAGCCTAGCTCAATGGCCGTGGCGTTTTCCAGCACGTTGACGACCGCGCCCTGCTCCAGCTCCCCGGTAAAGCGGGCCATCACGCGCTGGTACATCTCGCTTTCCTCCGCCAGCGCGGAAAGGGAGGGCAGACAAAGCAGCAGGGCAAGCAGAAGGGCCAGTGTCTTTTTCATGGGGCATACTCCTTTCGTCGGGTTCCGAGAGCGTGAATTCACGCTTGCGTTTCGATGATATACGAGCAGGCGTCCAGCGCATAGGGCCTGCCGTCCAGCACGAGCGATGCGGGCGTGTCCCCGGCGTTGACGAGCAGGCGCGCGCGCGGGCGTGTGATGATAAGCGTCTGGCCCTCGGCGCGCAGGTCGATTTCGTCGCCGGCGAGCAGGCCGGACGTGCGCAGGCGGCAGAGCGTGCGCACCAGCCCGCGCAGGTCGCTGTCCCATTGGGCCTCGTCCCATACAAAGCCGCGCCGGCACCCCGGATCGGACTCGCCCTGCATGCCGATTTCGTCGCCGTAATAGACGCAGGGCATGCCCACATAGAAGAACAGCACGCAGTACGCCAGCTTCAGCCGCCGCACGTCGCCGCCCAGCAGGGTCAGGAAACGGGCCGTGTCATGGCTGCCAATCAGGTTCATCATCATCCGCGCCGACGGCGAAGAGGTGCGCAGGTACAGGCGTGCCAGCCGCCCCGCCATGCCGGCGGCGTCCAGCGTGCGCGAGACGAGATAATCCATCAGCGCCTTGGTCACGCCGTAGTTCATCACGCCGTCCAGCTGGTCGCCCTGCAGCCAGCCGCGCGGCTCGTGCCACGTTTCGCCCAGCAGCAGCGCGTCGGGGTTGACGGCCTTGACCGCCCTGCGAAACGCGCGCAGGAACTCCGCGCTCAGCTCGTCCATCACGTCCAGCCGCCAGCCGTCTATGCCGTATTCCCGAATCCACATCGCGCCAATCTCGCAGAAGTAGCGGATGACCTCGGGGTTGGCGGTGTTGAGCTTGGGCATTTCGGGCACCGCGCCGAAGGTCTTGTAGTTGACGCGCTGCAAATCCACCGCGTCGCCTTCGATGAAAAAGAAGTCCCAGTAGGGCGAAGCCTTGCCGCGCCGAACGACGTCCGCAAACGGAGGAAACTGCAGCGAGCAGTGGTTAAACACGCCGTCCAGAAGGACGCGGATGCCGCGGCGGTGCGCGGCCTCCACCAGGGAACGGAACGCCGCGCGGCCGCCAAAGCCCGCGTCCACGTCCGTGTAGTCGATGACGCTGTACTTGTGATTGGTCGCGGAAGGATGAATGGGCGTCATGTACAGGCAGTTTATGCCCAGGTCGGTCAGGTAGTCCAGATGCGCTTCGATGCCGGGCAGGTCGCCGCCCATGTAGCACTGCGGCGTCGGCTCGCCGTCCCAGGGCGTGTCCACATAGGGCTTGTCGCCCAGGCCGTTGGCGAAGCGTTCGGGGAAAATCTGGTACAGGGCCGCGGTGTCCGCCCAGGAGACGGTCCGGTGCACGTCGCAGGCATGGATGTAGGGATATTGAAAGAAGATATGGTGGGCGGAGGCAAAATCGCAGGTGCGCTGCAGCCCCTCCTCGGAAAAATACCAGCGCCGGCGGCCGCGCCACAGGATAAACAGGTAGGCAAGCCGCGTGTCCTCGCCGGAGACGTCCAGCTCGTAAAAATCGCGCAGCGCGTCGGACGCGCGCAGGCGCATGGGCTCGACCCGGCGCTGCGTGTCCCAGGCGTATTTGTTCAGCGCATAGCACAGCTCCACACGGTCAAAATCGCCCCTGGCGACGGTCAGGCGGATGCGAAACGTGCGGGTGTCCAGGGCGAAACAATCGATTCCGCGGCCCTGGTGGGAAATGGCGGCAACGTTCATACGGCACGACTTCCTTTCGCGGCCCCGACAGGCCTTTGATATCCCGGCGCCGGCCCCGGACGGGCCCGCCGCTTATTCCTCCCGCCCGCTCGATGCGCGCACAATCAGAGAAGGAGGCAGAAGAATCTGCTCATGCCGGGCCTCCCGGCCGATGTGCTGGAACAGCAGCTCCGCCGTCCGTTCCCCCATGAGCGTGGTGTCAATATGCACGGCGGTCAGCGGGGGATCGGTGTACGCCGCCAGCGGATAGTCGTTGAAGGTGACGACGCCCAAATCCTCGGGGATGCGAAGCCCCAGCGCAGCAGCGGCCCGGAGCAGGCCGAACGCGCAGAAGTTGTCGTTGCAGACAAAGGCGCGGGGATGCTTTTCCTCCCGCAGGCATGCCATCGCCGCGCGGCAGGCGTCCTCGGGCGTGCCGTCGGTCGGGCAGACCCAGGCGCGCGCGCCGGGCGGCAGCGCGCGGTAATAGCCCCGCACGCGGCGGCCGACAAAGTCCATGGTCTCCTGCGTCTGGCTCCCCAGAAAGCCGACGGAGGCATAGCCGCGCGAAAGCAGATGGCGCACCGCCATGACCGCCCCCAGCTCGTTGTCGATATCCACCCAGCTGGCGTCCGGGTATTGGCCGGCCGGCTGCCCCAGCATGACGCAGGGAAAGCGGTCGAGCCGGGACAGCAGCGACAGATTGGCCCCGGAGGGCGGCAGAATCAGCCCGTCCACCTTCCGCTCCAGGACGAGCGCCTGGACGGCCCCGGCGGCCAGGTGCGCGCCGTTGGCAATGACCAGATGATACCCGTGCGCCTGCGCGACGCGCTCGATGGCGAACTGGCTGCTGCTGAAATCGGCGTTATGGAAAGAGCTCTCATCCGCCGTGTCCAGCACCAGCCCGATCATGCCGGCCAGGCCGCTGGCCAGGCTGCGCGCCATGGAGTTGGGGTGATAGTCCAGCTGCTTCATGGCCGCATAGACCCTTTCACGGGTTCGGTCGGTAATGGCGGACTTGCCGTTGAGCACGCGCGAGACCGTAGAGGCATGCACGCCGGCCAGCCGGGCCACATCGTGAATCGTAGACGCCATATCCATCTCTCCTCGGACGACGATGCAACCGCTTGCATGGTGTGAGTATACTGTACCCGGACGGAAATGTCAAGCAATTCTGTTAAAACCAGGAAGGGAATTTAGGCATGTTGTTGACGATACGGCGGCAGATGGCGTCCCGCCCTGCGTTTTTCGCGCCGGGGAGCCGGGCCGCTGAAATATCGGCGCAAACGTTTTCCGGAAGCGGCGCTGTTTTTGCGGGCGGAATTATTGACATATGTCAAAAACTGTGCTATCCTGTTCTGGCCGGGAATGCCGGAAGAGAGGAGGCGCCTATGCCCAGACCCTGCAAGCGCCGCCGCATCGGCGCGGCGCCGGAATGCCGGCGTTTTGGCCCGTGGCCGCCGCGGGACGGTGCGCGAAGCATCCTGGCGATGACGCTGGATGAGTACGAGACCGTGCGGCTGATGGACCGGGAAGGCCTGACCCAGGCACAGTGCGCCGAGCGCATGGCGGTCGCGCGCACGACGGTGCAGGCCATCTATGCGGCGGCGCGCAAAAAGCTCGCGCGCTGCCTGACGGACGGGGCGGAGCTGTGGATATGCGGCGGAACGTATGCGCTGTGCGCGGGCGGCGCGCCCGGCTGCGCGGCGTACGGCCGCGCGCCCCTGCACCCCGGGGACATAACATCAATGGAGGGAAATACGATGAAAATTGCGGTGCCGTATGAAAACGGGATGATTTTTCAGCACTTTGGCCGAACCGAGGCGTTCAAGCTCTACGAAGCGCAGGAGGGGCGCATTCTGTCCTCTGCGGTGGTGGAAACGCAGGGCGTGGGCCATGGCGCGCTGGCGGGAATGCTGCGCGAGCTGGGCGTCGAGGCGCTGATTTGCGGCGGCGTCGGCATGGGCGCGCGGCAGGCGCTGGAGGCGGCGGGCATCGCGCTGTACGGCGGCGTGACGGGCGACGCGGACGCCGCCGCGCACGCGCTTGCGCAAGGGCGTCTGGTCTATGACGCCGCCGCCCAATGCGACCACCATCACGGGCAGGAGCACGCCCATCACCACGGCGCGTGCGCAGAGCACGGCTGCGGGCGGCATGGCTGTGGGCACGCGCCCGGCGGGGACGGGAAGTAAGCGCGGCCGGGCGCATACGCAGGAGACGGAAGGAGCGGCGGATTTCGCGTTTTTTTCTTCCGTCTCCCTGCGGGCGGGAAAAAACGGTTGACAACCTTTCTGCCTTGTGTTACAATTTTCAACTGTCAGCGGGAGCCGGGGGTTTCCGCGTCGGAAGGGAAAACGGCGTGCGCCTGTAGCTCAGCAGGATAGAGCAACGGCCTTCTAAGCCGTAGGTCAAGGGTTCGAATCCCTTCGGGCGCGCCAGGTTATGGTGGGTGTAGTTCAGTTGGTTAGAGCGCCAGATTGTGGCTCTGGAGGTCGTGGGTTCGAGTCCCATCACCCACCCCATTTCCCTAATGCCTGTTCGGACGGTGGGGTGTAGCCAAGCGGTAAGGCACGGGACTTTGACTCCCGCATTCGCAGGTTCGATCCCTGCCACCCCAGCCAGCCCTGCGGCGCAGGGTTTCGGCCGGCGGGCGGTCCGGTGGACGGCATGACCCATTAGCTCAGTCGGTAGAGCACTTGACTTTTAATCAAGGTGTCCGGAGTTCGAATCTCCGATGGGTCACCAATTTCATTCAAAATCGGGAGCGGCTTTTCCGTGGGATATCGGGGCTGCGGCGCGGGCCGCGGCCTTTTTTATCGACAGCGCCGCCGCGCGCGGCAGGCGGCGGGACACGCCGGCGCATCGGGAGGGTCTGCCGGCCTGCGCCGGCGGAGGAAGGAGGGACCGTGACGGAGCTGCTGGAAAGGATGGACGCGTTTTTTGACAGCCGGCTGGCCGGCTATGACCGGCACCAGCGGACGGAAATTGCGGGGGCGGAAGCGTTCTACCCCTTGACCGCCTCGCTCCTGCCCCGCGAAAAGGGCGCGCGCGTGCTGGACTTGGGGTGCGGCACGGGGCTGGAGCTGGAGGACTATTTCCGGCTGAATCCGCAGGCGCGCGTGACGGGCATTGACCTGGCGCCCGGCATGCTGGCGGCGCTGCGCGCCAAATTTCCGGGCCGGGCGCTGACGCTGCGCTGCCAGTCGTATTTTGCCTGTCCGCTGGGGGAGGGGCTGTACGACGCGGCGGTATCCGTGGAATCGCTGCATCATTTTTCCGCGGTGCAGAAATTCCCGCTCTACCGGCGCGTGCGGGCCGCGCTGAAGGAGGGCGGGACGTTCGTGCTGACGGATTATTTTGCCGATACGGAGGAAGAAGAGGCGCGCAACTTTGTCGAGCTTGCGCGCCTGCGGGCGGCGCAGGGCCTGGACGACAAGGCGTTTTATCATTATGATACGCCGTTGACCGCGGCGCGCGAGGCGCGGGTGCTGCGGGCCGCGGGCTTTGCGCGCGTGGAGGAGAGGGGCCGCTGGGGCCGGACGCATACGCTGGTGTGCGCGGCCCGCTGAAGCCCTGCGCCTTGGGCGAAACGGCCCGCGCTATTTGCGCAGGCCCAGCTTGTCGAAAAAGGCCGGCGCAGCCGGCCTTCAGACCGTTGACAAAACCAAGTCAACGGTCTTTTTTTCATAAGGAAAAGCGGATAAGCATGTCGAATCTATAATATAGGTGTATAGAAGAGAAACAGAAAAGAGCAGGCAACACAAAAGAAAGAGTCA